>NZ_AZCV01000002.1:158592-264720 GCF_001434555.1 Amylolactobacillus amylotrophicus DSM 20534 | reverse complement strand
AGCTTATTTGCCAACGGAATTCACTTCGTTCTTCCTCGCCAATCTTCGCTAGATGTTCGTGGTCTAAACGCTTTTTGTCACAACTTATAATCGTGTTCCGTGCAACAACTCTCTGCGTCTAGCTAACAAGCCTTTCCTCACTGTGTGAGACTTCGTCAGGTTCCGCTAGTACTCAAGAGTTACCCGTTGCCGTCACAACTTGGTTTAATCGTGATAATATCCTTCATTCCACTTCTCCAGCTCTTCATCGAAGAAGTGTGGGTTGTCTTTTTGATCAGGATCTGGCTTTGCAATGTTATTGATTTTCTCAATAATTTTAGCATTCTCGGGAGTCTCTTTGTATTCAGCAGCCATAAATGCCTTAATCATGTCTTCTGCCAAGTGCTCGCCAACAGTTGCACCGCCGAAGCCCAATACGTTGGCATTCAGGTACTCCTTGGCGTACTTAGCGGATGTAACATCATTTGCCATTGCTGCACGCACGCCCTCGTTCTTGTCGGCTGCAGTGCTGATACCAATACCGGTCCCGCAAAGCACGACCCCAAGGTCTGCGTGGCCCTCTGCTACGTCTTCTGCGACCTTCTTACCATAGATAGGGTAGTGTGTTCTGGTGAAGTCGTAGGTGCCTTCGTCGATGACCTCGTGGCCCTCAGCCTTCAAAAAGTCAGATAATTTCTGTTTAACATCGGTTACGATGTGATCATTACCAATAGCGATTCTCATAGTAGTTTATTCTCCTTTTCGTAAAATTAAATCATCTTGCTGAGCATGTCTAATCTGATTTGGTGCCGACCGCCGGCGTACTCTGTGTCGAGATAGCGTTGCACAATCTCTACTGCCTTTTGTGTACCAACGACACCGGAGCCGATTGAGATTGCCTTTGCACCGTTGTGCTCGGCGGTCATGTGTGCTGTATTCTCATCACCGACGTTTGCTGTGACCATTCCGCGCACCTTGTTGCTGGCCATTGCTGAGCCGACACCGTATTCGTCAAACATGATGGCTTTGCTAGCCTCACCAGACAATACCTTATCGGTCACGGCTAGTGAAGATTCAACAAAATCTTCAGCTGGCTTATCTTCAGTCACGTCTATTACCTGATACTTCTTGTCCAACAAATACTTTTTCACTGCTTCTTTCAACTGAAATCCGTCTTTATCTGCTCCAATAACTACTTGCATGCCTATTCTCCTTTTATTTGATAATCCTTGTGTAGCCTTCATACTTCTTAACAAACTCGTTCGGAACACTTGCATCGGTGATTAGTCCATCTACATTATCCAGCGCGTAGAAGGTGTAGAAATCCTCCTGGTCGAACTTCGTGTGGTCGGCCACAATGTACTTCTGATCCGAACGGTCAAGCGCCAGCTTCTGCATCTGTCCCTCATCGGGATTGGAGTTGGTCACCTTGTTATTGTTGACGCCGTTCACGCTGATGAAGCTCTTCTGAAAGTGAAGCTGCTCAATCAAGCTGTTCGCTAAACTACCGATGAAAGCGCCAGAATATTCACGTAATTTCCCACCAACAAGTGCAATGTCAATCTCCGGATGTGTGCGACGGAATCCTTCAAAGACTGGCAGGCTGTTGGTGATAATACGCACGTTCTTAACCTTCAAGTATTGGGCAACGAGCTCGTTCGTCGTCCCGGTACCGAGAAAGATTGTCTCACCATCGTTAATCATGCTGCTGACAATCTTTGCAATCTGTGCTTTCTCCGGTTTGTTCAATGCGCGTTTCTGTGTGTGGCTGAGTTCCTTTGAGCCGACCTGAAAGTTGACACTCTGTGCGCCGCCGTGGACGCGGATAATCTTGTTGTCGGTTGCTAATTCATCTAGGTCACGCCTGATGGTCATCGAGCTGACCTTCAAGTGCTTACTGATATCGTTAACACTAACAACGCCACGTTGATTAGCGAGCCGCGTAATCTCGCGCAGTCGTTCGTTCTTTAATATAGTAATCACCCCTACAATGTTTCTTTTTGTTTGTTAATGTAAGTATTGAACAATTTCAAAATAGCACATGAACAATAAGGTGTCAACAAAAGCTTACCGCCTACATTTGCGCTAAATAGCCGTTTATGCCCGATAAATATAAGAAAATTACACTTTTTTAAAACTATTAAATTCAATTGTTGAATAGGCAAAATATGTGCTCTTTTGTGAAATTGTTTTGCATTAATGTTTAATTGATTTATACCATTAATGTATAAACAAGACTTATATTACGCGGTTTATTAAATAATGAAAGTGATTTCATAAAAAGTGTTGACTTTTGTAAGCGCTTATATTTTAATTAAGCGTGTAGAAAACAAACAAATAAAAACATAAAGTAACAAGAGTTTTCTGCTATTAACGCTTTTTACTTTTAGAAAGGTGGTAGGATTATCGACACTATGAAGAAGACGCTGTTTGCACCAGATGCTGTATTTATTAGTAAGGAAACATCGCGGGACGCTGTATTTGAAGACGTTGCACGGCAACTGCTGCAAGCGGGCTATGTCAAAGATGATTTTTTATGCAACCTGAAGGAACGTGAGAATAATTACCCAACGGGAATTGACATCACGCCTATCTCCACCGAGCTGGCCAACGTGGCTATCCCACACACAGAAGGCGAATTCGTCAATGCGAGATTGATTGTGCCGGTTAAATTAACCCAAGAGGTGACGTTTAAGAACATGATTTTACCCGACGAGGAATTGTCGGTTAAGTTTCTCTTCATGATCCTGAACAACGATCCGGAAGGGCAGGCAAACGTATTGGCGCAGATTATGGACTTCTTGAGTCAGACGCCGGTAGCCGACTTGCAACAGCTTTTCGCAAGTGAAGATACCACCGCGATTTATCAATTTTTGGCAACACACTTTAAAGAAGATATCTAATGAACCACATAACAAACCAGGTTTCACCAGATATAAATTTGTTAGTAGGAGGAAATACAAATGGCAAAAACAGTTAAGGTATTAGCAGCTTGTGGTGCAGGAGTAAATTCATCACACCAAATCAAGGATGCACTTGAGAAAGAGATGAAATCACGTGGCCACAATGTTGTGGTCGATGCAGTGATGGTTAAGGATGTCAACAAGGATATGATTTCTAAATATGACCTGTTTACACCAATCGCAAAAACCGATCTTGGATTTACACCAAGTATTCCGGTTGTTGATGCTGGCCCAATTCTTTACAGAATTCCAACGATGGCAAAGCCGGTTTACGATAAGGTAGAGGCCGCTGTGAAGGAAATTGAAAAGAACTAAAGTTGAAGTTGTGACGGTGAACGGTTAGCTTGTGACCACTAACGAAGATTGTTGAGGGGCTGCGTAGCAGGACTAAAAACGAGCTAGTTAGGTAAGCAAGCTGTTCGACGGAACACAATTAAACAAGTTGTGAACCAAAGCGGGTAGAGCACAAGCATCTAGCGAAGTTTGTTAAGGAAAAGCGTAGCGAATTCCGTAGGCAAATAAGCTAGGGTGAGCGCTTTGCTTTGGGGAACACAATTAGAACTGCGACGGAGCACCTATTATTCTTGGAGGAATAAAAAATGGATTTTATTATTAACTTCGCAAACACGGTCTTCAAACCCTTGATTGACCTGGGCGCAGCACCATTGATGCTGATCGTCTTGACCTTAATCGCATTAATTTTCAGAGTTAAATTCTCGAAAGCTTTAGAGGGTGGTATTAAATTAGCCATTGCCTTGACAGCTATCGGTAGTGTCATCAACATGTTGACAACTACTTTCCAATCAGCCCTAGACAGTTTCGTTAAGAATACTGGCTTAAGCTTGAACATCACCGATGTTGGTTGGGCACCACTTGCAACAATCACCTGGGGATCACCATATACGCTGTTCTTCCTGTTGATTCTGATTATTGTTAACATCATTATGTTGTTTATGAACAAAACCAACACGCTGGACGTAGATATCTTCGATGTTTGGCACCTCGCATTCGTTGGCTTGTTCGCGAAGTACTGTGGCGCACCACTCTGGTTAGCTACACTGCTCGTTATCGTAATTGGTATCATGAAGATTATCAACTCAGACTTGATGAAACCAACTTTCAGTGACTTGTTGGATGCACCAGATGATAACCCAATGACCACGACGCACATGAACTACATGATGAATCCGATCATCATGGTCTTCAACAAGATTTTCGATAAATTATTCTACAAACTAGACAAGTATGACTTCGATTCAGCTAAACTGAACGAAAAAATTGGTTTCTGGGGTAGTCGGTTTGCAATCGGTATCTATCTTGGTATTTTCATCGGTTTACTTTCACGTTCAAGTGTCCAAGAAATTTTCACACTCTCATTAACAGCTGCAACGTGCATGGAGTTATTCTCAATTATCGGTTCATGGTTCATCGCAGCCGTAGAACCACTTTCACAAGGTATCACAGACTTTGCTAGCAAGCGTCTTAACGGCCGTACCTTCAACATCGGACTTGACTGGCCATTTATCGCTGGTCGTTCAGAAGTTTGGGCAGCAGCAAATGTTTTAGCACCTATCATGTTACTTGAATCATTGATCTTACCGGGTAACGGCTTGTTACCACTTGGTGGTATCATTGCCATGGGTGTAACACCAGCATTGTTGGTTGTAACTCGTGGCCGGATCCTGCGGATGATCATCATCGGCGCAATTGAATTACCAATCTTCCTCTGGGCTGGTACATTATCAGCACCGTTCGTTACAGCAACAGCTAAGGCCGTTGGGGCATTCCCTAAAGGTCTCGCATCAGGAACTTTGATCTCACATACTACTATGGAAGGTCCTATCGAGAAATTCCTTGCATACCTAGTAGGTAACGCATCTAAGTCTGGTGGCATGTTCATTCTCTATGCTGCAGCAGCAATTGCAGCTTACATCTTAATCTTCTGGTGGTACTCACGTCAGATGAAGAAACGTAATGCTGAATATGCAGCAGCAAAGAACTAATAAGTAGTGCCCAAAGACAGGTAAAGAATGAGGATTAAGGAACATTTGTTGATAATCCTGGTTTTAGGATTATAGCAAATGGAAATTAACCGGAGTTCTTTGTCTTTGGAAACACATTTAAGAAGTAATACACACAAGTTAGGAAACACAATAACATCAGATTTGTTTATGAAAGGGAATACTACAATGAAAGCCACAAAAGAAAGAAATACTCCCAATAATGCTGACGAAAAGGTTGCAGCGTTCGAACAAAAGCGCCGTAATAACTTATTCCTGTGGGCCCTCGTTGTAGTTGCTGTGAATGCGGCGTGGCTACTGACGAAGAACAACATGGTTCAGGCGATTTCGACGGTGATTACGGTCTATGCATTCTACCGGGTGGTAGTTTATGATAACCACAAGAACCGGTACAGTCGTCGGTTCTATGACCGCACAGGTCGACGACTCACAGACCCTAAGATTAAATAGTTTATTAACAAACAAGCGCAAGTATAGATTAAGTAAGTAAAATTAAATCGATCCTCTGTTTATACCAAAAAAAGATGCCGAACAATTCATGTTGTTCGGCGTCTTTTTACATGTCGATTGTGCGCTGCTTCTTGCCATCCTTGCCATATACCTGGAACGCGCTCTCCTTGTTGGCAGCAATTTCTTTAGCACGTTTGACCGCAGCGGTCTTCTTATCAAATGTGTCGCTAGCGCGTTTTGCACCCTTTGTCTGGACCTTCCAGCCGTTCTCACTTGGCTTAACCTCAGTATCAGCATCAAGTAATCTGCTGTTATCCTTGTCTGACTGATGCCTGTCGGTTTTCTTCGGATTGGGTTCGCGCTTAAATTCTGCCAGTTCCTGCTCGATCGCGTCATCGTGCCATTTCTTCGCTTGGCTGAGTGCAATCGGGATGGCCCAGTCATCTGGATAACCGTCAGCAAGCAACGCATTCGCGATATCGATTGCTTTCTTTCTGACTAGTTGGGGTAAGTTCTTAAATGAATTGGGATAGTCTTGCATATTCCAGGGCATTCGTTTAACCTCCTAATTGCCCGAATTAATTAAAAACTCTCCATGTCACTTTATTCCCTCTAATTAATCTTATTAAAATACGCTAAGTCTTTAAAAGAAATGTGCTTGCAAAATAAAAATCCACTACAGTGATTAAATGCGGTGGATTAGTATATTTTCAGGTTAGAAGTTGGTGGTATCTGGATCTGTTGCTTTACCAACAACGCCATCAAGTGCGTCAATTGTCTTTACCTGTTCCTCGGTAAGTTCGAAGTCGAAGATATTAGCGTTCTCTTTGATGTACTCCTCGTGGACGGACTTCGGTAGTGGTAGGAAGCCATGCGCAAGCGACCATTTAATGGCTACCTGAGCAACAGATTTACCAGTTTCTGCCGCTACTTTTTGCATAGTTGGGTCTGTGAAAATCTTCCCGGTACCAAGTGGGCTGTATGCCTCGAGCAAGATGTTGTGTTCCTTGGCATAAGCGGTCTCCTGCGGCTGCAATTCGCCAGGTGCTAGGAACATTTGGTTCACCAGTGGCAGCACCTTCGCTGTCTTCTTTAGCTCCTCTAGGTGATGTGTCCGGAAATTTGAAACGCCAATCGCCTTGATTTTGCCTGCTTCGTAGAGGTCTTCCATTGCGCGCCATGACTCGGCGTTTGATTTCTGCCAATGATCACGGAACTTGATGGGGTTGGCCCAGTGAATCAGGAATAAATCGAGGTAGTCAGTCTTCAATTTCTTCAGTGAATCGTTGAATGCTGCAATGGTCTCGTCGTAGCCACGGTATGAGTTCCAAAGCTTTGATGTAAGGAAGATATCTGAGCGAGCCACGTCGGAATCAATAATCCCCTGACCAACACTCTCCTCGTTACCGTATGCTTCGGCCGTGTCGATGTGACGGTAGCCGGCCCTTAAGGCCATCTCAACACTGCTACGTGCAACTTCGCCGTCTGGCGTCTGCCATGTCCCGAAACCAACGATGGGAATTTCTACACCGTTTTGTAATTTGTATGTTGAAGTTAAACTTGTCATTTGTATTGCTCCTTTCGCGATACTTTTATCATACACTAAAAATAAGTAAAATGAACGCGTCACCGTTTGGAAGATTGTTGTTCGATTGGTGTGGCTGGGCGAGAAAAGGAAATAGCTGGGCTGTTGCTTACCAAATGATGCGAATAAATAGTAAAATAATAGAAGAAACGAGGTAGCAAGGATGGAAATTAAAAAATTAACGCTCCAAAACCAGCTTAATCAGGAATTTAAAGTGGACTTCTTTGGGCTTTCGAGCATCAATCCGGAGAATCAGAATGTGGAATTTCCGTTGATAGTGCTTAGCCCGGGTGGTTACTTTACTCATTATTCTCTGAAGGAAATAGAGCCGCTGGCTCTAGCCTATATGAATCAGGGTTACGAGGTGGCCGTGGTTTATTATCAGCTGGTGGATGGTGAACACCCGGTTTATCCGGCCGCAGCACTGTCTGTGATTAAGACGCTGCAATATTTCAAGGAGAATGCGGCTCTTTACAGTGTTTCTGCCAATCAAATTGTCACGGCAGGCTTCTCGGCGGGTGGCCATGTCGCTAGCGCCGTTAACGCAATGCTCCTCGATGAGGGGATGCAACAGATATTTGCGCTTGATCCGGCGAATGCGCTACCGGCTGCGACAATCTTGGGTTACCCGTTCATTGATATCGAACAGCTGTCCTTTGAACTGACACCAGAACAGCAAAAGGCGATTCCAAGTGAGGTATTGTTCCATAATACTGCTGCTGGAGTGACGAAACAGACGCCACCTACGTTTGTTTTCCATGCTGTTGGCGACCCCGTGGTCCCCGTGTCAAATGGAATTAGCTATTTCAACGCATTGCAGGCCAATGGTGTAGTTAGCGAGGCGCATTTCTTTAATGGCAAGGTCCATGGTTTCGCAACTGCCAAACCGCGGATTGGTGAGGCAGGGAATGCGCAATTAGTGGATCAGCACTTGGCACATTGGTTAAGGCTGAGTACCGAGTGGCTGAGCCAAGTCTTGGCAGCTGACTGAGTTAATTGACGATAATCAGTCGGGTGTGTCCTACAAAAAAACTTGTATTCTCAAAACATATGTATACAATATAAAATATAAGTTATTTACTTAATTTTCTAATCGTACCTTTAATCTAGTTGTAAATATTCTGGGAGGCTCATCATGAACAATGAAACTTTACTCAATTTAGCTATTCATTTTACAACTAGAGAATATTTCTGTATGACTAAGCGTTAGTAATGTAATCACTGCTCTCGCTTGTTTCAAATCGTTAATCAGCGTACTTAAGGACTTTCTCTATTTACAGTGAGAAAGTCTTTTTTCATCCAAAAATCGAGGTACCTCTTGGTGGTACAGGAAGCTTCACTTAACAGAAAGGTATGATTCCATGGCAATAAAATATGCAAAGAAAAGTAATATCATATTATTCATCGTCTTTTCCATCATCAAATCACTTCAGGTAGTCTTCATCGCAAATCTGGTTAAGGTGATTACTAATTATGCGGTTCAGCCAAAAGGCAGCCTGTTGCAGGTGGCTATAGTGGCCACGGTCGGTTTGCTGCTCTTCTTGTTTGCTGGTATCGCACATGAATACTTTTCCGACCTAATTATCAAAGATATCAACGTGGAGATTAAGCGGCTGTCCAGTAAGTATCTGATCTATCAGGCCAAGCAAGAGCAGAAGCTCGACACCTCGTTCTTTACAAATGACGTCAAGCAGATTGAGACAAGTAAGATCCTTTCGGAGCTCGATGCCATTACCAATGTACTGCAATTCGCTGCGGCGATTATTGCGGCGTTGTTTGGCTCGATAGTACTCACAATTGTGTACCTAGTTGTTTCTGCGATTCCGGGCTTAGTACAGCGCATATTCACTAAAAAAATTGAAGGTAAGTCGCAGATCTGGGCAGAGCAGAACAGTACGTACACGAATATCGTGAAGGATAGTGAACTAATCTCGCCAACGGCACGGCTGTACGATGTAGAAGGTAATATCTGGCATCGTTTCAAGAGGGCGGCTGTTTCCCTTGAAGAATCATTATTTCAAATGAATTTTCTCCGTGATATTTCCAACCGATCAGTGGAAACCTCTGCCTTCTTATTCAGCAATATTCTCCCGTCAATCCTCGGCGTAATCCTAGTTACAAGGGGCGAGATCTCCCTTGGAATCCTGTTTATGATTGATAACTTAGCTAATCAATTTATTAATCCGGTCGTCAATTTCTTCTATGACTTGAATGATATCTCGGCGGCCAACCCGATGTGGCAGAAATTTCTCGGCACAACTAAGCGGCGGTTAAGCGGTGTTAAAGATAGCATGAATACTACGCTTGAAGATCAGCAATTTAGGCAACTTAACCTGATAAACGTAACTGTTAAGTATAATCAAAAAACGGTCATTAAAAATTTGAATTTGCAGATTAAACGAGGCGAGAAAATATTACTAACAGCACCATCTGGTTGGGGAAAATCTACGTTACTGAATATCTTGACCGGTGAACAGGAGATTGCTAGTGGTGAATTTAAAATAGACGGCATGAACTTAGCCGGAAATTGGCAGCAGGCGCATCGCTATTTTAGTTTTATTCACCAGACTCCATTGTTACTAGACGAGTCTTTGAGGTTCAATATCACGCTTGGATACAATGCCTCAGATGGTGAGGTATTAGAAGCAATTAAGTCAGCTGGCCTGGACGATTTGGTCGATCAGATTGGACTTGATTCTACAATCGGCGAGGAAGGTAGTCGTCTCTCCGGTGGCCAAAGGCAACGGGTAGAAATTGCACGGGCGCTGTTGCGCAATCGACCAATCTTGATTGCGGATGAGCCTACGAGTTCTTTGGATGAAGGTCTAGCAAGACGTATTCAGGGTGTTATTTTGAATACCAATAAGACCGTTATTGAGGTAGCCCACCGGGTCTCGCCGGCGGAAGCAAAGCTCTTTGACCGAATAATTAATTTAGATGAACTGGCGGAGTAGGTTAATCCCAGCGTATGAGTAGCGTTCGTAACCCAAAAACTCTGCCAATTCGGTTTGAAGCAGCTGGTTAATCGCAATTTCGAGGTGGTGACGAAAAACTTCGTCCAAATCTTGCTTTTGGGCTAGTGCAGCGATAATTTCTGTGGTAAGTTCATTCATGGGGAATGCCTCCTGTGATGTTTTCTGTGGTTACTAAATATCATAAGGGAAGGCATTCCCTATTTCTATACAATTCAGAAATCTTTTATGCATTTACACAAGATATTTTACGCTCTCGAAAAATGCTTGCGTTATGGAAACGTTTCCATTAGCATAGTGGTATGAGCATCAATGGGTCTAGGTTTAGATTCAAGGGTGAACAGAATATTATTAGGGGGTTGCAGAATATGCATAATCAGGATGTTGTTCAGGAAAATTGGCGGATGTGGAAACACGGGAAACAGTGGCTGTATGCGTCAAGTGCGATCTTAGCCATGGGAATCGGTATGGGGTTGTCGACCACGACAGTGCAAGCGGATACGCCGTCAAATACTCAAACAACCACGACGGCCGTGCAATCGGTTGCGAAACCGGCAACGACAACGACAACTGGTACAACCAACGCGGAACAATCGGGAACCGTTGCCGAAACGGACCAGGTGCCAAGCATCGACCCAGCTGCTGACCAGCCGACGAAAACCGACGTGGCGATATCCCAAACGCCGGCAGCAGATTCAGATACAGAAAATTCTGAAGACGAACCTGTAGTACCAGAAGAAGGTACAGACACAGAAGACAATGAAACAGAGGAACCAACTGAAGAAGAAACGGACTACGGTGAATCACCAGTAATTAATGAAGATGGCACCGTGACATTTAGCTATGAAGGTGACGAAACAACAGAGACTGTCAATGTTGCTGGAAGCTTTAACGGTTGGGAAGCAACTGCCTTCTCAATGGAAAAAGGCGAGGACGATGTTTGGTCAGTTACGGTTGACGTAACACCAGGTGTTTATGAATATAAATTCGTTGTGAATGGTGATAACTGGATAAACGATCCAGCTAACGATATAATCGCTGGTAACGATGGAAATAACCAATTAATCCTTCCAGGTTTAATTATCGAAGGAGATAAGGACGTTGAACCAGGTGCTACTGTTACATTAACAGCCACTTATGTGAATGACGAAGGCGAAAAAGAAGTAGTAGATGCAGACTTTGCATTAGCAACTGAAATCGCTGGTGTTACAATCGCTGGCAACAAGGTAACGATTTCGGAAGATATTTCACCAGCAACTGAAATTATAATTGATGCTACTTTTGATGGAGATAAAGCAACGCACACAATCTTTGTCGCAGATGAAATGTACGAATATACCATCAACTACATGCGTCCAGATGGGCAACAAGCGGATTGGGGCTTATGGTTGTGGACGGCAGATGTCGACGGAAGTGCTTATGCATTTGGCGAAGAATCAACAGGTGGTTATGTACAATCAACTGTGAGCTTTGCTTCAGATAAATTGAATTTAATTACTCGTTTAGGAAACTGGGACTCTCAAGAAGCAGATCGAGTGATTACGATTCCAGAAGGTGAAAAGTCTGTTGAGGTTTGGATTGTCGGTGGAAACCCAGAAGTTTACTACTCACTAGATGATGTTGAATTATTAGATCAACGCTACATCGAGTTAACGTATGTTCGTAAGAATAATGACTACGAAGACTGGAATTTATGGGTGTGGGGAACAGGCGTTAAAGATAACGAGATTCTCTTCGATGAAATTACAGACAAAGGTGCCGTTGTAAGAATCCCAGTTGGTTATTCTACGACTAAAATAGGATTTAAGATTCGTAAAGGTGACTGGGTAGAAGAAGATCCATTTAATGAAGACCGTTATATTGACATTCCTTTAGGGGAAATGATTTCAAAAGTAACAATCGAAGAAGGAAAAGGTGAATATTTTGCCGTTCCATCTATCGATGGTCCAGTTTTAGAAGATGGGAACGCTACGTTCTTTTACCGTGATCCAGAATTATTCTTAACAAGTGACATGGATAAAATTGAAAACGTACAATTGAAAATCACTGCAAATGACAACGCAGATGTTTACGATATGGAATATGACGAAGTAAACGAGTACTGGTACTATACGATTGATAATATTGAACCAGGGGATTATGACTATACGTTCCTCGTAACAGTTGATGGAAAGACGGAAGAAGTTGTAGATCCATACAACACAAACGAAGATGGTCACTCAACATTATTATTTGCGCAGCCGACTGTTACAGCTGAAACATCGATCAATCGAAAAGCTATTTCATACAATGAAAATGCAGTGGTAACGATTGCTTCAGAAGTATCAGATGACTATGAGTTAAGAGCAGCTTACATCGACTTAACACCAGTAGGCGGACCAGCACAAGTGGCAATCGATACGGAATTAATGGAACACACTATTGCGGTTGATCAATCAATAACTCCAGGTGTGAAAACATTAGACATCGTATTGGTTGATGAGTTTGGAAACAAACACAACACGTCTGTAGATGTTGAAGTACAACCGCGTCAAATCACAGACGATGCAGACTTTGACTGGGATGAAGCACGAATTTACTTTATGCTGACAGACCGATTTAGTGATGGCGACAATCCAGATGGTATGACTTCAGAACTTTCTGAAAGCTACCACGGAGGAGACTTCCAAGGTATTATTAACAACTTGGATTATCTAGATGAATTAGGTATTAACACAATCTGGATTACACCAATTGTCGATAATATTGATGAAGGTATGGACATGGCGAATGGCGACAAACGCTACGGATACCATGGTTACTGGGCAAAAGATTTCACAAAGATTGACGAACACTTAGGTGATGTTGAAACACTGAAAAATTTAGTTGACTCAGCACACGAACGTGGCATGAAGATTATGGTTGATGTGGTGTTGAACCATGCGGGATATGGCATGAATGATGCGGAACAATTTGACGGTATGATTCGTGATAATCCAGTTGCTGGAGACGATATTATTGGTGAATCATCAGGATTACCTGATTTCAGAACAGAAGATCCAGCGGTTCGCGAACAAGTGATTCAATGGCAAATTGATTGGATTACGAAGTTACAAGAGTTTACAACAGACAAGGACAATACAATTGATTACTTCCGAGTTGATACGGTTAAACATGTGGATAACACAACTTGGAATGCATTCAAAAATGAATTAACAAAAATCAAACCAGACTTCAAGATGATTGGTGAATGGTATGGCGCAAGTGTGAATAACACTGGAGACCAGCTACGTTCAGGTCGTATGGACTCTCTACTAGACTTTAACTTTAAAGGGCAAGCAGAGCGGTTCATCAACGGAAATATTGATGAGATTGAAGCAGAGTTAGCTACTAGAAACGGTCTGATCGATAACACAGCGATGATGGGACAATTTTTAAGTAGTCATGACGAGGACGGATTCTTAGTTACGCGTGCTGCCGGCAACGAAGGACTATTCAAAGTTGCTGCTGCCTTGCAAATGACCGCTAAAGGACAACCTGTTATTTACTACGGTGAAGAACTTGGGCAGTCAGGTCTAAAAGCAGACGAAGATAATGGCATTTATGAATATGCTAACCGTTACAACCTTGACTGGAGTATTGCAAACGACGAGAACGACATGTTAATGCACTACAAGAAACTATTAAATATTCGTGCCGCCTACTCAGATGTCTTCTCAAAAGGAACACGTCAACATGTAGCTGGAACAAACGAAACAGGCTACTCAGTGTTTGCTCGTACGTACGGTAATGAACAAATATTTGTTGGGTTAAACACGAATGAAGATGCAGTAGAATCAACGTTTGCACTAGGATTAGCGGCTGGTTCAGAAGTTATTGATGTATATAATGACGTAACTTACGTAGTCGCAGCAGATGGTACAGTAACGATCGACATCCCTGGGAACGCGGATGGCGGTACAGTTATCTTAGTTGCAGGTGACACGGTTGAAGAACCAGTTGATCCAGAAGAGCCAATTGATCCAGAAGAACCAGTTGATCCAGAAGAGCCAGTTGAGCCTGAAACACCAGGCGACGAGCGCTTAGATAAAATTGCAAATCGCTTAGAAGATTTAGAAACAGCAATTGATGAAATCACCACAAACAACCCGGCACTCGTTGAAGAGTTGAACGTAATCCGTGCAGAATATGAACGATTACGTGGATTAGACTCCGTAACGGATGCCGAAATTGCAGACTTACTCGCTCGAATTGCAGCGCTAGAAGCAATTGTTGCTGATATTGGATCAGAAAGCCTTGGTACAGGAACTGATACACCAGGAGTTGGCGGAGAAGAAGCAGACGGATCGGACACAGATGATTCAACTAAAGAAGACGCAGCTACAGACAGTGAAGAAGACAATTTACCTCTTACAGGAGAAACAAACTCTCCAATGGTTTCAATCATTGGATTAGTCTTCATCGGAATTGGAGTTGCGTTAGCATTTATGTTTAAGAAAGACGAAAGAACAGAATAGAATACTATTAATTAAATGAATGACTCCCCTTTGAAGCAGAAATGCGGATGAGGGGATTTTTTGTTAGAGAGAAGTTGGACTAGGTAATATCCTAATCTATTTCGAAATAAATCATTATAGCCAAGAATATAATGACCAAATTAAAAATAGAGACATCAGACTGATTATTACGCGCCTTCAGGCCCAACTATCCACTCTCTTGAGTCTTTGGATATCCAATTGGAGTCCGCTTATACGTGCTTTGAGTCCAGAAAAATAGCCATGCCAGTTTCAGCATGTGAACTGAACCCCTTAAGTTGGAGAAAAACAACTTAAGTGGTTTTTATGGCCAAATATAAAATTGAAACAAAAATTGAAGCTATCAGACTTTACAATAGCGGTCTTGGTTCAACAACTGTTGCTCACATTCTGGGTATTTCAAAGGCAGAAACCGTGCTAAATTGGCTTCGTTTATGGAATAAACATGGTCTTGATGGAATTACCAGGAAAAAGAAATTGCCAAGTTACTCTTCTTCCTTCAAAATGAAAGTCATAACTTGGTTGGAAAAGCACAAAGCATCGTATCCAGAAACCGCCGATCACTTTGATATCCCAAATGCAGGTACCATCTGGCAATGGAAACATCAATACGACCTTCATGGATACGAAGGCTTTTCTGACCGCAGGAAGAGAGATCCCACGATGACTGAAAAGAAGAAGTTAACACCTTCGGAAGAAAACAAAGAACTCAAAAAACGTCTAGAATATTTAGAAGCCGAGAATGCCTACTTAAAAAAATTGAAGGCCGTAATGGATCAAACCAGGAAAGAGCCAAGGCAATAGATTCACTGCGGCCCAAATACAGATTATCCATGTTACTTAAAATTGCCAAAATGAGTTCTAGCAGTTACTTTGATGCACGAAAACGAAATTATGGAGCACACTTTGATTCTGATTACTCAATTATTGAAGACATCAAAGCCATCAGGGCTACTGATAAATAATCTGAGGGTATGGGCTATCGACCTCTAACACAGCTAGTAAACAAGCTTAGGGAGACTCGTGAAGAGCTCCCAGTTAATCACAAGAGGGTTCTAAGAATTATGTTTCAAAATGATTTACTAAGTCATTCATACAAGAAAAAAACAGCCAAATATAGCAGCTATGAAGGTAGTCAAGGTGGAGAGTGCAAGAACCACATCAAGGGTAGATTCTCAACCGACAGGCCACTACAGAAGATTGGAACTGATGTTACAGAAGCTCGCTTTGGCTCTCAAACCACCGACGAACGAATTTATATTTCTTTATTTACCGATTTCTTTTCAGGAGAAATATTGTCTTACAGCACCTCACTTCATCCAAATACCGAGTTTGTATTAGAGTCGCTCAATCCCGTCTTAGAAATGGTTAAAGATGTGCCATATAAGACAACTATACACTCAGATCAAGGGACTCAATACCAATCAGGTAAATATCATTCAGCACTAAAAAAATATAAAGTTAAGCAAAGTATGTCCCGAAAATCATCTCCGTGTGATAACGCACCAACAGAGAGTCTAATTCATCAGTTAAAGGTGGGAACTGTATTGAATCATCGGTATAAAACTCAGCAAGATTTGGAACAAGCAATATCAAATTGGGTTAATTACTACAACTACAAACGAATTAGACAATCAAATAACTGGCAAACGCCAAATGAAATGAGAAATATGTATATACAAAAATATGCCTAACCCACTCCTAATCGAAAACAAATTCATCTTTGTTACGTTTTTTTGAATATAGAGGTTGATGCTTTCTCCTGAGACGCCTTCTTTTTCGAGTAGTTTTTGAATAGGTAGATTGTAAAATATAAATAAAATAAACATTAAATAGTTAGTCTGCATCTGATTATCAAAAAAAGCATTAAACAGCATATTTTTGCAATTAAAAAAAGCAACTTCGCGGGCGAAATTACTTTTTAAGATTAAAAACTATACTTATTGTCGTTATTGTCTTTAATATATCTCGACGTCATACCTTGTGCTTCTAAGTACTCACGGAATGGCACTAAATCCTGTGCTTCATATTTTTCCTTGTAGGCCTCAACAACCGATTCGCTATACAAATTAGTGTCTAACTTTAGGGTTTCAACAGGAATAGGACGGTCTTTGGTGATTTTTGCATCGACCACAACTACGCGACCTTGATTGTAATAATCAAGCGCTTCTTTCATCACCTGATCAATATCTTCAATTCGACTAACAGTCAAGCCAACAGCACCTTGCGCTTCGGCAATTTTAGCATAATCAACATCTGTGAAATCAACACCAAAATTGTACGTATTCGTGTCTTCATACTTATTTTTAATAAATCCGTATTCTGTATTAGTAAATACAACGTTAATGACGGGCAACTTATAGCGCACGTTAGTAACAACATCTGGATAAGTCATTGAGAATGCCCCATCTCCCATCAGGTTCCACACTTGACGATCCGGATAAGTGTTTTTGGCACCAATTCCACCTGGCAAACCAATCCCCATTGTGGCAAACAATGGGGATGTCCGCCACATATTCTTGTCTGTCATGTGCAAATGACGTACGGACATTTGAGTGACATTACCGACATCAATTGAGAAAATAGCATCATCTGCTGCGTATTTATTGATAGCATTATAAACTTGATAGGCCTGTAAATCACCTTCCGTTTTTTGCTCAAGTTTATTCATATAGTCACGCCAATTTTTGACGTTAGCCACGTTCGCCTGCCACCATGGTGAATCGTTTACGGGTGATACTTTAGCTAAAATGGCGGCAATCGCTTCACCTGCATCCCCTAGAATAGCGACGTCATTTTGATGACGCTTACCCAACATTGCTGGGTTATTGTCAATTTGTATGAACTTATTCACGTTTCGGAAAGTGCCTTCAACTTCGGAGAATGGGAAGTTTGTACCAACAAACAGGACACTATCAGCTTCAAGAATAGCTTCGTTAGCTGGCTTCCAACCAACACGGAAAGTGGAGCCAGTGAAACCTTCAAAATCCCAATCAAATGTTTCAAAATTTTTACCTGTTGTAATAATTGGCGCTTTCATTTTACGAGATAATGCTTGAACTGCTGATCCATGCCCCATCGTGCCAATTCCCGCATAAATCACTGGACGCTTAGCTTGGTTAAGAATATCGACAGCAGCAGAAATATCTGATTCGTCGACTGGTGCGGACTTATATTCTTTATAAGTTACGCCTGATGAATACAGTGGCGTCGAATACAGTGAGTCAGCATCGATCTCTGTAAAGCCAAAATCAGCCGGTACTTCTAGTACAGCTACGCCACGTTTGGCAATTGCAGTTCGAATGGCGTCATCAACAAGATGAGGCAACTGTTCTGCGGTTGCGACGCGACGGTTATAAACAGCTATATTATCGTACATTGGATTCTGATTTAATTCTTGAAACGAATCCATATTTAACTCGCGTACTGGTTTAGAGCCTAAAATAGCCAATACTGGGATATTATCCATTGCCGCGTCATAAAGACCATTTATTAAATGCGTTGCACCTGGACCGCCAGACCCAACGGCCACACCCAATTTACCACCAAATTTCCACTGCATGACAGCTGCCATAGCACCGACTTCTTCGTGTTTAACCTGCAAGAATTTGATTTTGTTTTCTGGATCACCCATTGCATTCATTAAACCACTCAAAGTACCTGATGGAATCCCATACATTGTGTGGACGCCCCACCCTGACATAACTTTCAATGCCGCTAATCCGGCCGAAATTTTATTGTCTGACATGCTACTATTTTCCTCCTAAACATGAAAGCTTTGTAATCGTTTTCATTCCGACAAATAAAATTATATACGAATTTACAATTAATATCAAGCGTTTTCACGATTTATTCACTTGTGCTCATCGTTTTGGTATCAAATGATTCAGCTTGTTTTATGAACATCATTTCACAAAGTATAGCATGTTAGCTTATTAATAAAGTTTTATTGATAATAGTTAACAATAGATTTCTGTGACAAAACATCGCATTACGTTGTAAACATTAGACCAGACTCCTAAATCAAAAATACTTGATTAATCTCAAATGGATTTGGTAGATTGCAAGAATTAACCGAACACTGCAAACTGCTGAAAAACCTTTCGTGGTGATTGCCAGTTGAGTGTTTTCATTGGTCTCGCATTGATCCAATGATTAATTTGATCTAATTCTTTGGCGCTAACTGTTTCAATTTTGTGTTCTTTCGGTATATGCCAACGCATGAGCAATCTCATCTTTATAGGGTGTAACTTGATGAATTTCAATCGAAACGGTTGAAGGAGAGCGTTTAATAAAGCGCACAATGGCACGAACAGAATAATTCAATTCGAGTAAAGTTTGAATGACAGTGCGTTCTTGAGATGATAAACTAGTCATGAGTCGCAGTTCCTTTATGGTTGTTTTAGACAATTACCATTAAAGGCGCTGCGGCTTTTTATTCAAGTGTTCGGTTTAATTTTACAATCTACCACATTAAAAAAATGTTGCCTGAAGCAAATATTTTTGTGTATAGGAATAATGAAACAACTATCGGTTTTTTAGGCGAATTAGATGGTTACATAGCTGGATTATTTGTTGACATGAACTACAGAAACCAAGGTGTTGGTAGCCGATTAATTAATTACCTAAAACAAATAAACGACAAATTAACACTTTCAGTCTATGTAGATAATATTAATGCCGTTAATTTTTATGAGAATAAAGATTTTATCATAGACAGTGTAGGTATGGATACTGAGACTGATTCAAAAGAGTATCATATGATTTGGGAAAATAATTATCGTGCCTATGGTTATCCACGAATAACGATGGTGCTTCGCAAGTCAGGCATCTGTGTTGGGTCAAAACGAATTTTACGATTAATGAGGGAAATGGAGATTCACTCTTTAATGAATCGGCGATTTAAAAAACCTGGCACTCATGTGGATCATTCACAACGCCCCAATTTAATCAAGCACCAGCCCAATGCAAGGATATGGCGTGCTGACATTACTTATTTGGAATTACGTCCAGGAACCTGGGTTTATCTCAGTTCTATTTACGAACCAAAGGTTCATCAAGTTCTTGCTTTCAAGATTGGTCGTCAGATGGAGGCGACGTTAGTTGTAGAAACGATTAATCAGGCGCTTGAATGTCATCAAAAGCCACAATATTTTCACTCTGACATGGGTTCACAGTACACCAGCAACGAAGTTGAAACTTTACTTGAACGGCATCAGATTAGCCACTCATACTCAAAACAAGGTTATCCTTATGATAATGGGCCAATTGAAGCTTTTCACTCATTGTTGAAGAGAGAGTTTGCCTTTCAAACAACTTTTTCCAATTTTGAGGACTTGGTAATCCGAACCTCAAATTAGATCAGTTGGTTTAATTCCGACAGAATTAGAACGAGTGTTTAGAAAAAGATGTGCCATTTATTGACATAGGAGCAGAGAAATGATTCTAGATATGCACCAGGACTTGACACAACAAAAATGGTAGTTATCTCTGAGTCTGGATATGTTAATTATAAAAAAACCAAAGGTCAACGCAAAAGAGGTAAGCTTTATTCTCAAAAATAAAGCTATGATTATTAATAAAGTAAATGGGTTTGCTGATGAGTACTATACCTCAATTGTTGGAAGTGGTAAGTTACCTCCGAAGTTTAAATTTACCACGCTCAAATATTTTCATGATGAGCTAGGAATAACTGAAGAGATATCCAAAAGAGATAAAATAAAGCGTCTTCAGCGGTTAAAGCAACGTAATCAGGACTCGGATAGATAAAAGTTAGAGGACTGTCGTCTAATCTGGGTGTGGCTGAATAGACAAAATATTTATTTGATCTTGATTTCAAGATTACACTATAAAAGTAGCGGTTTTTAGCTGCTTTTTTATTTTTGATTTTAATGTATAATCAGGGTTGTACAAACGGCAAGGGGATTAAAAATGCAAATTGGGTATGCAAGAGTTAGTTCGACTGATCAAAACCTAGATCGACAATTGAAACAATTTGAAGGTTTAGGAATAAAGAAGATTTTTGCAGAGAAGATATCAGGTAAAGATCGTAGCAGACCTAAGTTACGTGAAATGTTGCAGTATATTCACGATGATGACGAAGTTGTTGTTACTAGTCTAGATAGACTTGGGAGAAATTCCCAGGATTTAACTACTATAATTGAAGAAATTAGATCAAAAGGTGCCGTAATTAATATCCTTGATCTTCCAACCTTTGATGGTGTTCAGGATAAGAACTTAAAAGCGCTACTTTCAAACTTAGTCATGGAAATATATAAATATACAGCTGAAGAAGAGCGAAAAAAAATAAAATCACGGCAACGTGAGGGAATTGACCTATCCAAGGCTAGGGGAGTCTATCAAGGTAGTAACACACTTTATTCTGCAACAAGTAAAAATCCAAAGTATCGAGTATTATATGAAAAAGTAGTTAGCTTATTGAAAAAAAATACTCCAATTGTCGAAATATATCGACAAACTGGAGTTTCCAGAATGACTATCTATAAAATTAAAAGAGAGATGAATGTTTGAAAGGCATTGTTTGACATTTTCAAGGTTTGATACGCTATAATTTACTTGCGACAAAGTAAGAAAATCTAGTAATAAGACACAATAGCCACTTTCCATGCCGGGAAAGTGGCTATTTTTTTTCGCCTATATGCGACGGGTTAGGCGTGTGGGTTAGTGGCAACTTGCTGGTTACCGCCGGTCATCTAACCAGTGATCGACCAGTACGACTACCAGTCCCACAAAAAATAGAAGAGATCAATCATATGGACTGCGACCGACAAGAGTTGTTGTCAGTCCAGCTTGAATGTTTGTTTTAAAAGTGTTTTGGCGTACTATTTTTGTGTATAAATCTGTGCTATGTCTAGTTATAGGCAGAGTCCTCCAATAATTCAAATTAAAATCTGTTGGTGAGAAATCATATTAAACTTAATTTGTGTAATTTCAGGGAGGACAATCGGATGAGCTTCACCGAAATATTATTGGATTAATTTGTACATAATACGATTATGCTATTTGAACTATGATAATGCAATGATAAAATTAATGAAAACTAAAAATACTTTTTTGTCGCCTTGTGGAACTAACAGAACAAAAATATAGCCACTTCCCAAACTCGGGAGGTGGCTATATTAGTCATCTAGAATAATTCTTTTATCTAATCTGATTTTATAAGTGGTAGAAGAAGAGCTCACGACCTGCCGCTAAATCACCCTTCGACTTCAACACACGTAACTTAATTGCCTTGGTCCTTGTTCCATTTAGTGGCACAACCTTAGCCTTTTCGTCATCACTGAATGTGATTGGGGCACCGAAAGTGGACCAGTTCTGGCCATCTGTACTAAAGCTGAGTGCAATCTCTTCCAGTTCACCAAGCTGCGTTACCGTTCTTGGTACATATTCTAAGTGATCTAGTTGATATTGTTGGTCAAACTCGAATGTGAGCTCGGTAAATTGGCCATTATCTGGGTCTGCTAGCGCCGTCTCTGGATCGGTTGACCACTCGGTTGTTAGGTTCTGATCGACCAAGTATTTAATCTCTCGTTCTGGTTGATCGAAGACATTGCTAGATGCCTTGATACCCTTAATTACGTTGGTTAGCGGATCGGCACTCGTCTTCCCCTTGATTTGTTCCGACCATTCTGAGACCTTGTTCAATCGCTTGCTGCGAATCTTGAAGCTGTACACCGTGTCGAAATCTAGTTCCGTTACGGTAAAGTCACTACCTTTAATGTTCACGTGGCGTTGACCGTTAACTAAAATTTCGAATGAATCGATTTGCTCAGGTTGTTGCCAGACTAAGTGCAGTGATGTTGGTCCCGTTTGTGCTAAGTCAACCGCAAAGTTGCGCGGAACACGCATGGCCGAATCGATAATCTGGGCGGAGCTTGTCTTCGCACCGTAGGTGAGATTCTTGACGTCTACCGACAGGGCGTATTTCGTGATATCGAGTGGTGGTAGCTTGATTTGTAGCGCGTGTTGTTGCTTAACTTTGCTGCTGAAAAGGTCGAAGTATTCAGATGGACTAAACTCAGCACAGTACATGTAGCCCATCTCTGCCTGGTCAAATGAAAGGCGGTTGTCTACCTCCGGTAAATCAATCTCTTGTCCGTTTAATGTGACAGTTACTTCACCTGGATGTCTGTCACAGAGGATATTCAACAGCGTACTTTGTTCCTTGGCGAAACCATCATAACTACCAGTGGTTTTGTGGATGTCGATGGTCAGCTCTGTGCCAACGAGTGTGCTTTCTAGCTCGGTTTTAGCTACTGCACCTTCCAGATAATCCGTTGACTTGCCGTCGTCATCGATTAACGTGAAAGTGCTTCGACCAGCAGGGTAGAAGTTGAAAATCCTGTTAGTACGGTCAATTTCGTTTGGATTATTATTGGCGCGCGTAAGCGGAACAATGGCGCCGGCCTTGACGAATAACGGAGTGTGCCAGTGGGCATACACGAGGTTATCCACCGTAGTTCCGCCCATGTACTTCTCGCCTGTGAAGAAATCAACCCACATCTGGTGTGCATCTGGGAGGTAGACATTGTGCCGGAGTGAGTTGCCGGCATTGTTCTGTTCAGCCGTATAGATGGGTGCGACCAGGAAGTTTGGCCCCCACATGTACTGGTACTGGACTAGTTTGGTGTAGTTAATCTTCTCGTGAGGGAATTCGAGGAACATCGCGCGAATCATTGGTTTGCCCGTCAGTGCTTCATGGGCCAGTGAATAGGTGTATGGTAGCATCTGTGATTTCAGCTTGAGGTACGCACGATTGATCTGCGTCGCTTTTTTGCCAAAAGTGAAAGGATTCTTGCTGTTGGTTCCCCAACCATCCATGTTGAGTTGGATAGGGGTGAAGGTCTTCCACTGGTAGTCGCGCACATTGACCTCGGGATTACCGCCGCCATAGATACCATCCATGTCTGAGCCAACGTTTGGCTGACCCGAGAGACTTGTACCGATGTATGTCGGAATCTGGAAGCGGATGTATTCCCACTCGCCACCGATCTGGTCACCGGTCCAAACGGCGCCATAACGCTGCGTGCCAGCCCAGCCATCAACCGTGAGGCTAAAAGGCCGAGTCTGGCCGGCTGTAGCTGTAGTGAAAGCCACCGTGGCATCCTGCAATGCGTTCAGTCCGAAGGAGTAACCGGCACCGACCCAGGCAACATCGGTTTTTAAGGCCGCCAAATTGGCTTGCTTAATCTCGGCGTTAAGATCCCGTTCCCCTTTTTGGGGATTAGCGGGGTCAACTGGATGGAGGTTGCTTTGGGCCCACAACCCGAGTGCTACCCCGTGTTTATTCGCGTAATTTGCGAAAGCCTCCAGGTTATTGAGGTCACCCTTGAACGTGTCGGTCTGGCCATAACCTGCACCATAGCCATCGTTTGGAATGAACCAGCCTAATGGAATGTCATGCTTTTGGTACCTGTCGATGACGGCACGGGCGGAGAACTGATAATTATCGTGCTCGCCGTTGAGTGATTCCTTAATGCCCTTATCGGCAGCCACCTTCTGAGGGAGGTACTCCTCGTATGTTGCGCCATCCTCGAATTCGATGGCGTTCTTCGAATCGGATTGCACCCAGATGTCGCGGTTGTAGGCATTCAAGTGGGCCTCATAGAAGCCAAACTTCGGCAACAAGATGGGTTGACCGGTTAGTTCGTAATAGTGCTTGAGAATCTCGGCGGGGGAATCACCCAGGAGATAGATGTTATCAAAGGTAGGATCTTTATGTGTGATACCCGTCTGGTTCTTCCTATTTGTACCGAAATCGTATAAGCCGGGACGCCAAGTATTGCGCAGTAAACCAAAGCCGCTATTGGACCAGAAGAAGGGGTTCGGTGAGGAGACGCCGCCGTCTGTCCAGACATTCGTGTTAGCCACCTTAATCTTGTGGCCCTTGTGGCTGAAATGCCCGTTCTGCGTGCCACCACCAAAGTAGAATTCGTTCGTATCCTGATGCAACACTTCCGTACTGGTTGTCTGGGTGAGACTGACGGGCAGCACCTGGCGCAGAATAAAGCGACTTTTGGCTTCATCATAGAGGGCCATGACGGCTGGATCCTTCTTGTAGATTAACGTGTAGCGGCCAAAACGAATCCGATAATTCTCGGCAGTATCCAACAGCTCACTCGCTTTGAAGACCTCGGCTGGACCTTCTACTGGCAGCACTGTCATCCTTGCCGTGTGCGCAGGTTCGTCAGGGATGGGATAGTCCTGTAATTCGCCTGTGGTAATCTGTACGCGGAGAATTTGTTCTGAAAGCCACGAAATTCGCAGTTTCTCTCCGGAGAGGAATTCGCCGTCGTAGCTTGTGTCAGACTTTTTCAATCGAATTAATTTCTGAATTGTATTTAATGGTTGTTTGGAGTTGCTTGATAGATTTTCCATAGTAGTTCCATTATAGCTTAAAAGCGGTGTCCTACGCGGTTAAATCTCTAAATCTTCAGTAAATATTAGAGTTATCCGTTATTTATAATTTTGTGGCGCGAAAACGGTTGACTTTAGAGTGGGAACTTCATATACTAACAGAGGTGGTACCAACCAGTTGAAAAGTGAAGTGATAATGATGAATAAACCGCTGTATCAACTTGTAATGCTCGATTTGCAAACTAAGATTAGGGAACAATTTGAGAGTAATGCGAAGCTGCCGTCGGAGCGTACTTTGATGGATCAATATGAGGTTAGTAGAAATACGATTCGCTTAGCACTTGATGACTTAGAGCAGCGTGGACTTATCTACCGCCTTCATGGGAAGGGAACTTTCGTCTCGCCCCGCTTAGTCAACCAGACCGATCTGGGTTCCATGTACAGTTTCACCCAAGAAATGAGGGATGCTGGTCGTAATCCAATCACCTTTAACCTTGCACTAGAGTTAATCCGCCCGGAACAACCGGTGCGTGAGCAACTCAATCTGACTGATGGTGCGGAGGCTTACTGTTTGACGAGATTACGGATGGCGGATAATGAACCCCTCATTTTTGAGGAAACATACCTCCCGATTGAGCATTTCCCTGACCTAACGATGCAGATGATTTCGGGTACGCCGCTCTACGTGGTGATGAAAGAATCTTTTCACGAGACCGTTGTGATGGCCTTTGAGGACATTGAAGCTGGAGCAGTTACCACAAGGGAAGCGCAGGCGCTGGAGATTGCAGAGCATGATCCGTGTCTGACCATTTACCGCCGTTCCATTAACGACCATAATGTACCAATCGAGTTTACTAAGTCCGTCGCACGGGGCGATCACTTTGTTTACCGCACAAAACAGAGTAATCGTCGGGTGTTGACTGGCGAGAATAAATAGACGTGAGGGACATATATGTTTAGTAAATCTGATGCAGAATTAACTAAGATGGGCGCTGTGATTACGACCCGTGAGATTCAGCAACAACCTGAGTTGTGGCACGAAACTTGGTCCATCTACCAAGTGTCAATCACGTGCGCCCCAGACGGCCACTTAGCGCAAAAGGCGGAGAACGAAGTAAATAATCTGTTGTTGTTGATGCCTGCGCGCGTTCAAACGACAAGGGCTTTGCTATGACGGGTAGCTTCTCCTGCATGAGCCTCATGTCGTTGCTCGTCTTTGACACAGCTGGTGATAGCTCAAAGAAAGAGTACGTCGATACTATTGCACGGCTCGGCGAGAGCGTAATCAAGAGAGAGGACACGATCGCTCAACTGCTTGATGTAGATTTCAACCGTATCGCTTACTTAGGCTCGGGTACCCTTGGTGGCTTGACCCAAGAGGCCGCGCTGAAAATTCTGGAGCTGACGGCTGGGCAGGTTGCAACAATCTTTGATACGTCGATGGGCTTCAGGCATGGTCCTAAGTCATTCTTGGATGGCAAAACAGTGGTCTTCGACTTCGTCAGCAACGAGCAATATACACGCCAATATGACGTGGATATTATGGAGGAGATCAAGGCTGATGAGATTGTGCCCGTAGTGGTCTCGGTGGGGATGCCACAGGCCAATAATTTCAGTGGCACACAGTTTAATTTTGACGTGGCGGACCTCCCAGACGGGTACTTGGCGCTAGCAGACGTCATGGTCGCCCAGACGGTGTCGCTACTGACATCCATTAAGGTTAGCAACACGCCAGATACCCCATCGGCGAGTGGCACAGTGAACCGGGTGGTTAAGGGTGTCACAATTCATCCATTTAACTAGTTTAGTGTAGTAATATTAAGTGCAAGTAATAATTTTTAGATTCCTGAGGAGGAAGTAATAGTGAGTTACTATATTCATGCAGATAAGTTCTTTTTAAAAAACATTACGGAAATCGGTGGCTACCTTGAAGTGACTGACGATGGTAAGTTTGGTGTTTACTACCATGAGGACAACAAGCCGGCAGGCAAGATTGTGGAGCAGCCGGGCAAGTGGATTGCCCCTGGTTACGTTGATACACATATTCACGGACTTTTGGGCCATGATGTGATGGATTTGGACTGGGAAGGAATCGAAGCAATGTCTGAAGGCTTGTTGAAGGCTGGTGTGACGTCATGGTTACCAACAACTTTGACGGCAAGCTTCGATGACTTAAATGAGGTCTGCAAGATTATTGGTGCACACTATACCGAGGCCAAGGGTGCTAAGATTCGCGGAATCCACTTTGAGGGACCATTCTACACAGAGAAGCACAAGGGTGCCCAGAATCCGAAGTACTTCAGCAATCCTGATATCGTTAAATACGAGAAATGGCAGGAATCTGCTCACGGAATGCTGAAGAAGATTTCAATTGCTGCAGAACGTGAAGGTGCTGCTGAATTTACTAGAAAGGCCGTTGCAGACGGTGCAGTAGTTGCCTTGGGTCATTCGGATGCAACTTATGAACAGGCCCGTGCATGTATCGAAGCCGGTGCAAGCATGTTCACACACACATTCAACGGAATGAGCCCAATGAGCCACCACGCCCCTGGGATGGCAGGCGCCGCAATGGCTACTCGTCTGATGGATGATGAGTTGATTACTGATGGGCACCACGTCCAAGAACCAGTAGTGCGTGCGCTTGTGAACGCCAAGGGTCCGGAACATATTGCATTGATCACCGATTGCATGAAGGCCGGTATGATGCCAGATGGAGATTATACCCTCGGTGAATTCCCCGTTTATGTCAAAGACGGGATGGCAAGACTTAAGGATGGCGATAACTTGGCTGGTTCAATCCTGCAGATGAAGGATGGTGTCAAGAATATTGTTGATTGGAATGTTGTTACACCTGAGGATGCTGTGATGATGGCATCTTATGTTCCGGCTAAGAGCGCGAAGATTGACGACGTTTGTGGTTATATTGCACCGGATAAAGATGCAGACTTCATCGTCTTAAACCCAGACATGACCGTTGCTGCAACCTATATTGATGGTGACAAGAAGTACGAAGCTTAATTAGAGTAACTTAGTTTAAACGTTAAACAGCAATCACTGTATTGAAGTGATTGCTGTTTTTGTCTGATATATTTAAATAAAAAGTTTGGCTAACTGGCTAAAGCCGGGATAATTATGTATAACTAGTTTTGCGGATAGAACTAAACTTATGCAGGAGGATACCATGGAAAGACTAGTAATCAGAAAGTGGGGTAATAGTCGTGGGTTACGTCTACCCAAGAATCTTAGCAACTTCTTGCATGTAGATGTGGGTGATGAGGTAAGTGTCTCACCTAGAGAAGTGCTGGGCCGAAGGCAATTGATTGTGGAACCCGCAAATTCGGTCGAAGAATTTACAATCGAAGAGCTTTTTGCTGACTATCGTGTGGACCGAAATGAGCATGTTACATTGCGGGATTTGGGGCAGCCACAAGGTAATGAAGAATGGTAAAAGTACCAAAACAAGGGGATATTTTACTGTTAGATACGGCACCACGTTTTGGACACAAGCAGGTTGGACGACGTCCTTACTTAGTTCTTAGCCACGACTTGATTGCACAGACTAGCAATGTAGTAATTGTTGCACCAATTACTACAACGAGACGATCCTATCCACTCTATCTTGACTTGTCCAGTCTTGGCACTGATGAGCTGCAAACAAGAGGAAAAATCATTCTGGATCAACTGACCACCATCGACTATGAGGTGCGTGAGACGCAGTACTTGGAATCACTGCCGCGTGGTGCTTTACGAATGGTGATTGCTAAAGCTAGAACAATTTTCCAATTGGTTTAGTTACTGAAATATTTTTCAATTCATCGTAAATAAAAGCCCGATTCTCAGTTGAATCGGGCTTTTTCATTTACTTAGGAAAGCGGCTTACTTTGTTGCTTTATATAACTTTTCTATCTGGTCAATAACAGGTTCTGTCATGGCATCGAAGCCGTATAATACAGCGCCTGCATCAACCACAGGTACTTTTGGTGCAAAGTTGAGCTTTGTGTTGGCCACCGTTAAATAGCCAGCGTAGTTGCTGAGCAAATCAGGTGTAATCTCTGATGTTTTAAATGCATCAACAGTCACCGCAAATCCGCGCTTGGCCATTGCTGTCTCAACTGCATCCTTGATTTGGTGGGATGCATTCTCACCAGCGCCGCAGGCTGCAGCAAATTTAATTTCCTTACTCATTGAAAATTCCCCCGAATTTTAATCATCTAACGAACTAGTTCTTTTCAACATAAATTTTATTATTATGCTTAACCAATTTAAACCTATTGGAAGCGGTTGTCAATATAACTGAGAGTGCGATTCCTGGCGGGTTACACCTGAGCAACAACTAGATTACCAGAAAGTCACTGGGTGACTTGAATGGTGATAAGTTGTGCGGAGGGTGTTGCAAGGAAGAGCACGTTTAAAAAGAATGCATTACTTTGCGGGTAACGCCCGAACAGCAAAGAAGTTGCCAGAAAGTCGAATAGATTTGAATGGTAACAAGTTGCGTGCAGGGTGTTGCATTCATGAAGGTTACCACAATAAAAGAGCCATCCAGCTTTGCTGAATGACCCCTCTAGCTTGACTAATAAACTATTACTCGTCTTCGTCATCATCGTCAGCTTGAGCAGCCAGCAGATCATTGATCTTGACGATACTATCCTTAGTTGTTGCGATGTAGTCAGGTTCGTTACCAACTAATGTACTGTTAACGAATTCGATTACCATTGGAAGATTCATGCCAGCGTACAATTGAATGTCACGACCGAGCATGATCTGTTTCGAGATTGTATTGGCAGGTGTTCCACCAAGTAAGTCTGAGAAGACCACGTAGTCATCAAAATCTTGTACTAAGTCATCAAACTTCTTGAGGAAATCTTCCTGACCCTCGGCTGGTAGGAGAGGAACAGCGTGAATATGTTCTTGTGGACCCATAATCATCTCCGCACTCTTCTTTAATTCAACACATAAGTTTCCGTGACTAATCAATACTAATTCTGTCATTTTAATTTCTGTCCTTTAATTAATTACATTTTTGAAACGATACCGGCTGCGGAAAGGGCAACGACAACAATTAACACAATAAAGATTGCCTTAGTAGATGTCATGCCTTTCTTACCTAATAGCCAGTATACGCCACCAACAACTAATGCTGGTAGCAGACGAGGCAAGATCATATCCAAGTTGTTCTGGATATCCATTGTTACACCGCCGATTTTTGGTACGATAGCGAATTTAATGTTAACCATCGTTGCTACAAGTGCACCAACCATGAAGACACCCATGATGGTTGCAGCATCAGTCAAAGCATTCAGCTTATCCTGCATGGTAGTAACCAGGTTGACACCTTCCTTATAGGCAAACTTCAATTGGACCCAACGGAAGACCATTACGGCAATTTGAGCTGCAATCCAGATGAAGATACCGGTAGGATTTCCTTGAGCAGCCATTGATGCTGCTAAGGCACCGAAGATAGTTGGAACGAGTGAGCCGAAGATTGAGTCACCGATGGCAGCAAATGGTCCCATCAGACCAACTTTCAAACCTGAGACTGTTTCCTTACCCTCAATTCCTTGGCTCTCTTCGACTGCCAAGTCAATCCCGGTGATAATCGTATTGAAGAAGTTTGAAGTGTTGAAGAATTGTGTATGAATCTTCATCATTTCACTTAATTCAGGTGTGTCATCACTGTAAATCTTCCGCAATTGTGGCAGGATGTGGTACAGGTAACCTGATCCTTGCATCCGTTCGTAGTTCCAACCTAGTTGGAAGCCGAACAAACTTCTCATGTTAACTTGACGGAAGTCTTTATCAGTTAATTTGTAGTTAGATTTCGTCATCTTCAATTTCCCCCTCATCATTGTCATTTGAGCCGTTTGCACGTGGTGCGTTACCAATCTTCTGACCTGTCTGATAAGAAACTGCGGCGAAACCAAAACCGATTAGGGCAATTGCAAGCATTGGTAAACCATTAATAACACCGGTGAATCCCTTAATCTGACCAGTAGCCATTTGGATGTAGCCAAAGATGGTCGTGAATAACGTGGTGAATGTGAAACCGAGAATTAAGTAAGCAAAGTGTTTCTTAACTGGTAAGTAGCGTAACAGAATGGCGAAACCAACGGCTGGCAATACGGCACCAGCAACGGTTAAACCATCACCCAACCATTTGAGTGGTCCATTCAGGTAATTAACGATTTGTTTAACTAAGCCGGAGCCAAAGGCTAGGGCCAAGCCAACAGGAATCATTCTTGAGAATGACCATGGGATAATACCCATTAAGAAGTTTCTTTCAATTCCCTTGTAGTCATTTGCTTTAACTTTGGCATCGATTCTGTGTGCAAAGTATGTGTTAGCAAAACGACCGAGAACATCCAAACTAACCATCAATGCGGCAACCGGTACGGCCACCGTTGCGATTGCTTGTTGTGGATCCATCTTTAGACCAACAGCGAGCGCTGTAGCTAGGACAGTACCTGAGTTGGCATCGATCTTTGATGCACCACCGAAGGTACCAACACCCAGAACCATCAATTGCATTGAACCACCGATGATTAATCCGTTCTTGACGTCGCCCATGATGATGCCAGCAACGAAGCCGGCAGCAACAGGAGCAGAAAGTGATGAATAGATTTGCAATTCATCAATAATTTGATAGCCTGCGTATAACGTAAGTAAAAGTATCTGCCACCATAAAATCATTTATAGTTCCCCCTATTTATTATTTAAGCATCTTCATTAAGTCGTTGGTGTTGTCACTTGGAACCATTTGTGCAGTTAATTTAATCCCCTTAGCGTTTAAAGCTTCGAATGCTTTGACATCGTCATCGGTCACATTAATTGAATGTGAAATGGAACGAGTCTCATCAGATTGAGACATATTCCCGACGTTGATAGTGTCAAACGGTACGCCGTCTTCTGCCATATCTAGGAAGGTTTGTGGGCGCCGTGCAACGATGAATAAACGTTGTGAGTCGTATTTCCCCGCCAAAATGTTGTTTACAGCCTTTTCGACTGGTAAGACACTCAACTTGACACCCGCTGGTGTAGAAAGTTTAAGACCACTTTTTTCGATATCGTTGTTTACGATATCATTGTCAACAACCATAATTCTTGAAATGTTCAACTTGGTTGTCCATAAGTTTGCCACTTGACCGTGGACTAAACGGCCATCGACACGAACTGCGATAATACTCATATCTATTTCCTCCCAATGAAATAATAGTATGAAACCCGAATTTCGAGCTGACTGATTCACGAATACCGCGGATTCACTTATTATAGTAATATGTTTTTCGGAAATTGAAACCGCTTTTATGATATATTTTTACCCGTAAAAAACTCAATTCATCAAAATTTAGCAAAGAAAAAGCCCTGACAAACCGCCATTTGGCTCGTTTGATGGGCTTTGAAGCACTTGATATATTGAATAAATATTTTTTTGGAACTTTTCTCTTATGGTCGGAGGAAAATTAGCTCTTTGGACCAGACCAATTGATATTTTTGGTATATACCTATGCGTCGATTGTAGAATATTTGATCTTGAAGAAGCCCCATTTCTTGTAGGCAATCACGTATTCCGCGACGGCATTGTCCTCGCCTGAGAGGAAGGTCTTCTTCGTCTGCTTGACGACGGGTTGGTTGTTGTCGACGTGCAAGAGGTTCGTTACCTCGGGTAAGGAGGGAGCCACAATTTCGTCCACCTCGGTAAAAGGCTCATCGAAGAGGTGGATGCCGAAGTCTTCAACCAGTCTCTTGTAGATTGAGGTGAAGCGTTCCTTGTCGTTCAGGTCACCCCGCACGAAGCGGGCGGGGATATACGAGTAGTGGAGCATGAACGGAATGTCCGCAACCTCCCTCAATCTGATGAACTCGTAGTAGCTGTCATGTGGCGTGAGTCCCATTTCTTCCAGAATCTCGGAATTGTTCCCCTTAACGATCGAGAGGACCTTGACGTTGTCGTGGTCGTACGAGCCGGTGAAGACCTCGATGTCGGTTAGACGCACGGGTCTTTGCTTCCTGGAACGTGAGACAAATGTGCCTTTTCCCTGATAGCGGACCAGATAGCCCTCTTTGACCAGCTCTTTAATGGACCTGATGACGGTGATCGAGCTGACCTGATACTTCTTCTCTAATTCCGACTCGCTGTAGAAGAGGTCGCCATATTCGAATTTGCCATTCAGTATTTGTTGTTTTAAGTCGTTTTTTATTCTAAGGTACTTTGGAATTACCATGTGTATCGCTCCATTAGTATATTTGGGTGAAAAAATACCCTGACTTATTTATGCCAGGTAGATGTTTCGTAATTGACTAATATTATCGTGGTCCATCCAGAAAATATTCTTAGTATATTCGTTCAAACCACCATAATTATTGTTGATGATGTTCATGGCGTGATTGAGATAGCGTTCATCAACACGCATCAGTGCCTGCACTGCTTGGACGGTATTTTCGTTGCCACCACGATCGCGAACTAATTTAGTCAGGCGATCGTAGTTTTCCTTGGTGGTCACGTTGCTCATGAGATAGTCTTGCTTAATGGTAGAAAAGTCCACGCCGAGAGCATTCAGTAAGAAGACTGCTCCCATGCCCGTACGGTCTTTACCGGCGGTGCAGTGGAATAGCAGGGTCTCTTTTTCCTCTGTATTCTCTAAGAGAAACTGGAAGAAGGTCCGGTAGGCGTGTTGCGCATCACTACTAGTCACAATATCTTCATACGAAAGCATCATATTGTTGAAGCCGAAATTTGGGTCGCTATCGGTCTCCTCCAACAATTCATCAATACTCTTCGAATTATCGGTCAAGTCACTGGAGAAGACGGGATTATAGAGGTATTGCACGCCTTCTGGCACGCGATCGGGTTCCTTCTCCACCTCCTCCTTTGAACGAAAGTCGATATCGTATTTCAGCTGATAGTTCTTAAGGAGGCCAATATCAACGTCATCAAGCTCTGCCAAATGACCGCTACGCAGTATTTTATGCATCTTAATGGTCTTACCATTAGATGTTTGGTAGCCACCAAGCTCACGAAAGTTACGACCGGACTTGATACCGATTAATTTGTTTTCCATTGTCCCGCTCCTATACCTAGCTAATTATTGGCTATTAATAGCCATCACTATATATACTAACTTATCTTATACTATATTATCCACCTCTTGTTGATACTTGTGTAAAATATTTTTAGCTGTGGATTAAGCGGTGCAACTATTAACTATGCTAAAATGAAGTTACGAATGGAGATGATGGATATGACAACAGATTATCAGAATATTTTAGTACCCGTCGATGGCTCTGAAACTGCAGAGAGAGCCTTTGATAAAGCAATCAAAATCGCGATGGCTAATAAAACACACGTTGACGTATTGAACATTATTGATACGCGCCAGTTTATGGGTGACATGCAGGACTCACTCATTGGCGGCGACACGATTTATCAAATGACGCAGGATGCTGAAGCCTACCTGCAGAACCTGGTTGGCTTTGCCCAGGAGAAGTTCGGTTTTGCACAAGTTGATTATCACGTACGTTATGGTAGTCCTAAGCGGGTAATATCTGTAGATTTCATCAAAGATCACCACAATGATTTGATTATCATGGGTGCGACTGGACTAAATGCGGTTGAGAGGGTTCTGATGGGCTCGGTCACCGAATACGTGAACCAGCACGCTCTGAGCGATGTCTTGATTGTGAGAACCGACCTTGATAACAATAAGGTTAAATAGTAATCTTTTAACGATAACACGGCTTTTTTAACCGCTAATTTTCACAAAAGTAATCGCTGCCGTTTTTGAGAGAACGATGAAAAGATACTTAAGTAAAGAAGCTACCAAACCCCCAAGTTTGGTAGCTTCTTTTATCGCTGTAGTGATGTTTAACTGCTAATGTTCGTCTCTGGGATTATTAGAATGGAAATATTACTACATATTGTGGTACGCGTGATATATAATGGTCATTGGAACATGACATATAAATTTTTTGGAGGAATTTAACACATGAAGACATTCAAGAAAGTACTTCTTGGTACTTTGACTGTGCTGGTTGCGTTCGTGGTTGCTGCATGTTCGAATGGCAGTAACGAAAGCAAAGATACGAAGGACGGCTATACACCAAAGACCTTAACCGTTCAGTTCGTACCTAGCTCACAAGCAAACACATTGGAAGCAAAAGCCCGCCCATTAGAAAAGCTTTTGAAGAAGGAATTGGGAATTCCTGTGAAGGTTAGTGTTTCAACAGACTACAACTCAATGGTTGAAGCGATGTCTTCAAAGAAGATTGACGTTGGATTCTTACCACCTGATGGTTACGTGATGGCGCACAAGCGTAAGGCTGCAGATGTCTTACTCCAGGCTGAGCGCTTTGGTATCAAGCAACCGGGTGGTCAACAGACAGACAAGCTCGTTGACTTCTACCGGTCAGAAATCATTGTCAAGAAGGGTAGCAAGATCAAGGACATCAAGGACTTGAAGGGTAAGAAGATTGCAACACAAGATGTTTCATCGACATCTGGTTACATCTACCCAGCTGCTGAATTAAAGGAAAAGGGCGTTGATATCGAGAAAGATGCTACCTTAACCACTGTGAAGGGCCACGATCAAGGTGTAATGGCAGTACTTAACGGTGACGTTGATGCAGCATTCGTCTTCGAAGATGCTAGAAACATTGTGAAGAGTGATGTGCCTGACATCATGGATAAAGTTGTCCCAATCTACTTCACTAAGGGTATTCCAAACGATACTATCAGTGTTCGGTCAGACATGAGTGATAAGTTCCGTGACAAGTTAGCCGATGCATTCATTAAGATTGCTAAGACTAAAGCGGGTCACAAGATTGTGTCCGAGGTTTACAGCCACGAAGGCTATGTCAAGGCGAAGGATGCAAACTTTGACATCGTACGTAAGTACAGCGAAAAAGTCGGCCAATAAATCCATTAAATTAAAGTAACAGGTCTGACGTAAATTGTTCCGTTTACGACAGACCTGTTTTTATGTATGTAAATAATCAAAATGAGAGTTATTTGCCACTATAATTTTGGCGAAAATTTGATATCATTAGTAATGATAATTATTGACATTTATTGGGGGAAAACTAATGGCGGACGTCGCTGCAAAACCGATTATTGAGCTTCAACATGTTACAAAGATTTATCCTAATGGTACGGTTGGTCTAAAAGACATTGATTTAAATATTAATCACGGTGAATTCGTTGTGATCGTTGGCCTTTCCGGTGCCGGCAAAAGTACGTTGCTTCGCGCAATCAACAGACTACACGATATTTCGAAGGGTAATATTTTAATCGATGGTGAATCCATCACGGAAGCGCGTGGTAAGTCGTTGAGAAACATTCGCCGCGATATCGGCATGATTTTCCAAAGCTTCAACCTGGTGAAGCGAGCATCAGTCTTGCGGAACGTGCTGACTGGCAGGGTGGCATACTACCCAGCCTACAAGACAACGTTCAACCTCTTCTCTAAAGAAGATAAACAAAGGGCCTATGAAGCTCTACAACGGGTTGATATGGCAGAAAAAGTTTATAACCGGGCGGATGAGCTCAGTGGTGGGCAGCAACAGCGTGTGTCGATTGCCCGAGTACTCAGCCAGGCGCCGAAGATCATCCTGGCAGATGAACCGGTGGCTTCGCTTGATCCACAGACAACACACAAAGTGATGACTGACCTGAAAAAGATCAACCAAGAGCTGGGTATGACTGTGATCGTAAACCTCCACAGCGTAGAACTTGCGAAAGAGTTTGGGACGAGAATTATTGGGATTCGTGCCGGAGAGGTCGTTTTTGACGGACCTGTGAGCGAGACTAGCGATGCCCAAATCGCTGAAATCTACGCGGGTCAAGTGGAGGAATCATAATGGATAAACCTGAGATTTCTTTACCTAAGCGGCCACTGCGGCCGACTAAGTGGATTCTGACGGCTGTCATGGTGATTGGGCTGTTTGTTTCGATCAGCGCAACGGGTGCAGATTTTGGCGAATTCTTTAGTAATCTGGACCAATTTGGTGCGATTTTCGGTGAAATGGCTCGCCCCGACTGGTCTTATTCATACTATGTGATTGCGCCGCTGATTGAGACGATTAAGATGGCCATCCTGGGTACGGTGATTGGCGCCGCACTCGCATTTCCGTACGCTTTACTCATCTCGCGTAATATTGTTAAGAACAAAATCGTAACGAGTATCTTTCGTTTTATTCTCAATATTGTCAGGACAATCCCTGACTTGCTTCTTGGTGCGATATTCGTCGCTATCGTTGGGATCGGACCGGTTGCCGGTATTATTTCGCTCGCGTTCTTCACTTTTGGCATGGTGGGTAAGCTGTTCTATGAGGCTGTCGAGACGATTGACGAGGGTCCAATTGAGGCGCTGACGGCCGCCGGTGCTAACAAGCTCCAGATTATTCAGTACGCCGTTTTCCCTCAGATCCAGACGTATTTCATTAGTTACGTCCTGTATGCATTCGAAATAAATATTCGTGCCTCAACGGTGCTTGGCTACATCGGTGCCGGTGGTATCGGAATGTTCTTGCAACGCAGTCTTAGTCTCTATCGTTATGATCAAACGGGATTAATTGTACTTGTGATTTTCGCAGTTGTCCTGGTGATCGATTATGTAAGTAACATTTCGCGGGAGGCGTTGATCAAATAATGGAAATGAAATTATTACCACAACCACCTAAAGCAAAAATCCGTAAGATTAGAAACTGGGCCGTTATCGTGGTCCTCGCTGCTCTGTTAATTTGGTCATTTACCGACATCCCCTTTGACGGGATTAAGGATAATGCTGTTAAAGTTAGTCAAGCAATATTCGAGGGCTTGATTCATCCCGATTGGGGCTACGTCTGGCGCGGTGATGGTGAAGACTTGATTACTACGCTGCTACTAACGGTGGCAATTGCTTTTCTTGGGACATTTATCTCGGCGATCATTAGTTTGCCATTCGCCTTTTGGGCGGCGAGAAATAAGAACAGTAGGATTAACTGGCTTGTTTCTGGCTCGGGTAAGTTCTTCCTGTCATTTGTGCGGACTTTCCCAGAAATCGTACTGGCGTTAATGTTTACGAAGGCGGTAGGTCCTGGAGCATTTGCGGGTGTACTTGCCGTTGGTACCCACTCTGTGGGGATGCTTGCGAAGCTTTTCGGTGAGGCAATAGAGAACTTAGAGGATGGGCCAAACGAATCCGTTGTAGCAACGGGGGGTTCGAAGTTTAACGTCATTATGTTCGCTACAATGCCACAGTTATTACCGGAACTGGTCTCAAACACACTTTATAGATTTGAATTGGCCATTCGGTCGGCTTCAATTCTTGGTATTGTTGGTGCTGGTGGTATTGGTACACCGCTCATCTTTGCTTTGCAGACAAGAAGCTGGAGTCGGGTCGGTATCATCTTGTTGGGTATTATTGTAATGGTCACATTGGTGGACTATGTCTCAGGGACGATTAGAAAGAGACTAATATAGAGAAGAGTGCAATGACTTGCGGGTTACACCGAGCAACAACAAGATTACCAGAAAGTCACAGAGTGACTTGAATGGTGATAAGTTGTGCGGAGAGTGTTGCAAGGCGAAGCACATTTAGAGAAGAGTGCTTGTGCGAACGGTTAGCTTCTGAGCACTAGAGAAGAGTGCTTGTGCGAGTGGTTAGTACTTGAACGAGCAACTAACGAGGTGATCGTTAATTCTTCCGGTTGCTTCTAAAAATGAATAGGTAATGGTCGGTCCGATAAATTTCAGACCGGCTTTTTTTAGTTGCTTGGTTAACGCAATCGCCGCTTCAGATATGGCGGGAACCTCTTCGTCGGTTGTTGGTTGGTTGTCGACAATCTCGGGCCAAACGGATAGGAGATAGGCGTTGAAGGAGCCATATTCTTGCTGTAGAACTTGCACGATTCTTGCATTATTGATGGTTGCGTTAATCTTGAGGCGATTACGAATAATTGCCGGATTATTTAACAATCGCGCTACCTCTTTATCTGAGAAAGCGGCAATCTGACTTAAGTCATAGCCGGCAAAAGCGGTTTTGAATGCAGCTTGCTTATTAATAATAGTTGACCAACTGAGACCGGCCTGAAATATTTCTAAAGTAAGATACTCGAATAATTCAGTATCGTTGGTGGTGAACTTACCCCAAATTTGGTCGTGGTATTCCTGCATTAATGGTTCGTTAGTCGCACCCCAGGAGCAGCGCACTAGTGCTTTAGTTGAACTTAATTCGTTTTTTTTAGTAGTCATAATTATCTTCTTTCATTTGTTGTGATGATATAATTAAAGTTAGTAAGACGTGGGGATTAGCGATGTTTACTAAGTTTATTTTAGACAAAATTACGCAAAAGGCGCAATCACGAAATAAGTTATATTCGCGTGTTCGTGCCGGGGTTAGTGTGGGCATTGTTGGCCTATTCTCTAACGTCCTTTTGTTCGCAATCAAAATTTTCGTAGGACTAATCTCGGGTTCGGTAGCGATTATTGCCGATGCCGTCAATTCGCTGTTCGACTTCGTTTCATCCGTGATGACTGTTGTTGGATTCTACGTTTCAGGGAAACAACCGGATAAGGGCCATCCCTACGGCCACCAACGCTTTGAGGATATTGCCGGGTTCATCACTGCGATGATTATGCTGTACGTTGGATTACAGTTTATCTATTCATCGATCTTGAAAATCCTCCATCCCGTTGCTGTCGAGCTCAACTACTGGTCTGTCGGATTATTACTCCTTTCAATTGTCATCAAATTGTGGCAACGCCTGATTTACAGCAAGGTCGGTCAAAGTGTCGGCTCAAAGACGATTATGACCGCAGCGAGCGACGCCAGAAACGACGCACTCACGACGTTTGGCATCTTAATCGCAATTGTGATTTCTGTGACGACCAATTTGAATTTGGATGGCTACATTGGTGTTGTTGTGGCGCTATTTATTGTGATCTCTAGTGTGCTACTGATTAAGAATTTCATTGATTCGCTGATGGGACAACGTCCGAATGATGCATTAATTGAAGAAATAACTCAACAACTAGATGAATACGACCATATTCTGGGCTTCCATGATTTGATGATTCATCAATACGGTCCCGATATGGTCTATGCAATCGTGCATATCGAACTTGATAGTAGCTTTAGCTTAGACTATGCCCACGAGATTGTCGACCACATTGAGCGTGATTTCCAGCGCAAATATGCAATTAGTATGGTCGTGCACGTTGATCCAATCGACATCCATTCTAAGAAATTCTCCCGTTTTTTCGTTATTAGTCAGGAGACGATTAACGGCTACCATGCAGGGCTCAAGATTCATGATTTTCACGTTGAACGGTTGAAAAATGGTGATTTCCTGCTGCAGTTTGACATTGTCGTGCCCGAGAATTCCCGGTTCTCGGACGAGGAATGGCTGGTAGAAATTAATCAAGATTTGCGCAAGAAACTAGGGGACGTCACCGTCCAAATTAATTTTGACCACACAGACTTGGGCGCAGATAAGTCGCTAATATAACTGCAAATTGAGTCCCACTTTGGTATACTGGAATCAGTAATTTGGGAGGCAAACATGGATAATTTAGACGTAATGACGTTAGCTGACGACCTAACTATCTCAGCCGAGGCCATCATCAAACACCAACAATTTCTTGATAGTAAGCGCATCTATGCTGTGCTTGATTATATGCAGGTGCTCAATCGACCAATCAACGAGTATTTTGAGCTAACACAGGAACAGTATTATGAGGAGGAAGCCGATCATAAACTGACGCTTCAGAATCTTGACCAACCCATTAAAGCAACTACTGACAGAATTCTGACCAACCATGTAGACGGCTTCGTCAATCAGGGCGAGATCAATTTCACCTATAATCATGAGGATCCGTTTGCGGAAGGTAAGTATGACCGTAAAGTCGACTTCCACGTTCTTAGTTATGGACTCAAAGTGATTGGCGCGGTTGTGCCGGTCATTGGTGTAGAGGCATTAAAACAACATGTTTCTAAAGACGCAATTTTGTCGCTTGGATTAGCTACTTACGCATTGGAGCACCAAGCTTAATAGAGGGGAGGTCTGGACACGTTTGTCTGGACCTTTTTTGGTAAAAATATGCAGATACTTGATATCATTAAGAAAAAACGAGATGGGAACGAACTGACAGCTGCAGAACTGCAATTCTTCGTTACCGAATACACGAAAGGTCAGATTCCGGACTATCAGGCTAGCGCGTTGTTGATGGCCATTTATTTGCGCGGCATGACGGCGAAGGAGACCAGTATTTTGGCCGACAGCATGCTCCATTCCGGTGACGTCCTCGACCTGAGCTTAATTCCGGGAATCAAGGTTGATAAACATTCTACCGGTGGCGTGGGTGATAAGATTAGTATTCCACTCGCACCGCTTGTTGCGGCGGCTGGTGTCAAAAATCCGATGATCTCAGGGCGTGGCCTTGGTCACACGGGCGGGACGCTTGATAAACTAGAGGCAATTCCCGGTTTTAATGTTAATTTGACCGAGGATGATTTTATTGACCAGGTATCGGCCATCGGTACAGCTATTATCAGTGCCACGCAGGATGTTGCGCCGGCAGATAAGAAAATTTACGCGCTGCGGGATACGACGGGTACCGTGGATTCCATCCCGTTAATCGCTAGCTCCATTATGAGTAAGAAGCTGGCTTCTGGGACCAACGCTCTCGTGCTGGATGTCAAAACCGGCTCGGGTGCCTTTATGCAGGATTTCGATGACGCACGTTCATTAGCTAAGCAGCTGCTAGATATCGGTCAGGCGCATCAAACCAAGATGGTTGCTTTAATCACGAACATGAATCAGCCCCTCGGTGTGAAGGTGGGCAATACACTTGAGGTAGAGGAGTCGATCGATATCCTGAAGGGTCAGGGTCCAGAGGATACGACGAAACTAACGATTGAGTTAGGGGCGTACATGCTGGTTCTGGCAGAGCAAGCAAAGGATATTCAGACAGCGAGGACGATCCTGCAGGAAAAGATTGCAGACGGTAGTGCATTAGCTAAGTTTAAGGAGCTGGTTGAGGCAGAAGGTGGAGACGTACGCGTTGTTGACAACTACCAACTCATGCCCCACGCCAAGAATCAGATTGTGGTTACTGCGCTAGATGATGGCTACGTGAATGCAATTGATACTAATGATCTAGGGATGCTGGTTGTCTACCTGGGTGGTGGCCGGCTTAAGAAAACAGATAAGATTGATCCGGGCGTGGGTCTAGTGATCCACAAGAAAGTAGGGGACTATGTGCATCGAGGTGAGCCACTGGTCACCGTCCATGCCAATAGTTTCGATGATGACCAAGTACAAAGTAGTATCCATCAGGCATATCATTTATCGGCCGTCCAGCCGCCTGCAGAGGAGCTAATTTATGAAATTATGGAAGAATGATTCGTCTATGTTAATTAGAATGCGTACTTTAAGCCGTAAGCTTGGATTGCAGAAAACAGTGCCATTTGATGAGATGCAGCACTACACTAAGCCAGGTGTTTATAATGTTGATTCAGCGGAGGTCACCCCTGATGGCAAGGAATTCCAGCTAGTGGTGACCAAGAATAATAATGATGAATTAGTGCAGTCGCTTGTTCCGAGCGGTGCACAGGATTTGACCCCTGAGTATGTGCGGGTCTTTGATAAGCGAATTCACCGGTTTCGGGCATTTTATAATGTGAATAAAGGCACACGCTATCGTGTAGAAAAGTACCTTGATTCATTTGCGACTCGGGTACAGGATTCGATTACGGCAAACTCTATCAATATTGGCGTTATTACCGATACACATGACAAGGATGTCGATGCCATCGACTTTTATGGGACCAATGGCTTGCAGCATGTGAAGGAGTTTAATCGCCTAGAAAGTAGTGGTATCTTAGATCTGAAGGCTCACCTAGGTGACTGGATTGACGGTTCCGATGCCGGCTTCGTCTCTGCGGAAAGATTAGTGGGTCTCCGCGATGCTTTTGCTAGTAATAAGACACCATACATTAATGTTAAGGGCAACCACGATGACAACGATAAGTTCGATGAGCATAATGACCGCTTCGTCAGTTTCTCTGAGGGTGAATTTGAGTCAATCATGTGGCCAGCGATGTACCGCCAGCCTTCAATCAGGTATGTGACGAAGAAAAATGGCTTGGGCTATTTTGACTTCGGTAAATTACGGGTTATTTTCATCAACACCAGTGACGTACCCTACTTGGTGAATGAGAATGGCATCAAAAAGTACGACACCAAACTGACGCTTGCAGTAAGAGAAGATCAGATAGAGGAGCTAATCGAAGTGCTATCGGAGAGCTCTGGCAAAGAGATTATGGTGTTAGGCCATGCGAATATCATTAACCGCAAGGGTAATAACGTCTTAAAATACAATGGTAGGACGTTGCACGAGCTACTGGTAGCGTATAATCAGCGGGCAAAGGGGCACTTGCATACTAGTGACGTACCAGAAGAGTTTGAGCTGTATAACGGTTTTGATTTCTCGCAGATTACAGACAGCCGAATCTTCGCCTATGTCTGTGGGCACCGGCACGTCGAAGATCAGTACAAAATCAACGGTATTCAGTACATTCTCCTAAACTGTAGTGCACTGATGGGCAAGGGTTATGCCCTCACTACTTCCTATAACAAACGCTGGGATAGGAAGATTGACCATCCGTCAGAGGCTACCGGTTACGTGCTGAATGTCGACTTAGAGCGCCAAATACTGCAGGTATTCGGCTATGGCGCAGCTAGTTTTCGTCGGGTATTTAGAATTTAATTGTAAATTACTGCAAATTAACATTATACTGAAACTAGTTACGTCAAATAACGAGGGGTATTAAATAAATAAAACCGGAGTTGGAAATATGTGTGGAATAATCGGCTTTGTGAATCCAGAAATTGATGATAAAAAAACCGCAATTAATAAGATGATGGATACGATTAAGCATCGTGGTCCTAATAGCTCTGGTGAATATACCAATGATGAGGTGGCGCTTGGCTTTCGGCGTCTCTCAATCATTGATTTAACTGGTGGAATGCAGCCTATCTATAATGAGGATCATTCGCGTGCAATCACGTTTAACGGTGAAATCTATAATTACCAAGAAATAAGAGAAGAATTAATCCAGGCTGGTCATGTGTTCACGACGAAATCCGATACTGAGGTTTTACTTCACGGCTATGAAGAATATGGAATGGACGGCTTGTTGCAGAAGGTTCGCGGAATGTTTGGCTTCATGATTTGGGACGATAACATCAAGACACTCTTTGGTGCACGCGACTTCTTTGGTATTAAGCCACTTTACTACTATCAAGACGGTCAGGAACTAATTGTTGGAAGCGAGATTAAGTCATTTCTCGCATATCCTGGTTTCGTTAAAGAGCTTAATATGACTGCTGTGAAGCCATATTTGATGAATCAATACAACGATTTGAACGAGACCTTCTTTAAGGGTGTGCACAAGTTTCCTGCTGGAAATTGGTTCAGCTTTAAAGATGGTCAGATGGATATTAACCAATACTGGGATGCAAGTTACGTTGAGAACAGCCTGAGCTTCGAGGAGACAGTGGAGCGAATTCAGGACTCAATCGAAGAATCCGTTGCGCTCCATAATATCGCAGATGTACCCGTGGGCAGTTTCTTATCCGAGGGAATTGACTCTAGCTATGTTACCAGTGTTTTGAAGCCGGAGAAGGTTTTCAGCATCGGCTTTGACGACCGGACTTTTGATGAGGTCAAAAACGCACGGGACTTAGCTAAGCTCAAAAACTTCGAATTTTACGAGGATCGCGTTAGTGGTGCGGAGGCCTTCCGGGATTTTCCGGAGATGCAGTATCACATGGATGAACCGGATGCCAACCCAAGCGTGGTACCACTATGGTACCTAACGAAATTGGCGCGCAAGCATGTAACTGTGGCGTTGTCTGGTGAGGGGGCCGACGAGTTATTTGCCGGCTACGTGAACTACGGGATGCACACACATAGCTCTGTCATCAAGGTCTTCACCGCTGGATTGAAGAAGTTACCTAAGGGTATTAAAGGCAAGCTAGCCCGTGGTGTTCGTAAGCTGTCTGATTTCCATGGCAAAGTCAATTTCTATACTAACTTAGCGGAACCGTCAGAATATTTCGTTGGTCAATCCGTGATTTACGACATGAACTACCCAACGGTCTTTACTGCAAAGGATGCGAATGATATCCTCCAGCCGACATATAGGAATAAATTAACTACAAACCTCCTTTACAAGAAAGATTTCGTGAAGGTTAAGGATGCTGATGCGGTAAAGCAGATGCAATATATTGACCTCCATCACTTCTTGGTGAACGATATTTTGCAAAAAGCGGATAAAATATCGATGGCCCATTCATTGGAGTTGCGAGTGCCGTATCTAGATCGCAAGGTAGCAGAACTTGCGAACTCAATCCCAACCAGCTACCTGATGAACAGCCATGACACCAAGTATGCGTTACGCGAAGCAAGTAAGAGCGTATTGCCGGCATCATGGTCTAACAGACCTAAACTGGGTTTCCCGGTACCAGTCAAGGAATGGCTCCATGATGAACAATACTATAAACAAATACGCGAATTATTCGCAGAACCATTTGTCAATGACATATTTGACCAAGAAAAGGTGCTGCAGTTACTCGATGATAACTATCATGGTGATGGTTCGAAGCGGCGCCAGGTCTGGACTGTCTTTACTTTTCTGACTTGGTATAAGCTGTATTTCGTCGATTACGAGAATACGGTCAAGAAGTACCAACGCATCCAACCTGAGGTTGAGGAACTACAGGAGCAAGGGTTGTTGGTGAATACTTGATTGGAAAAATCCCTAAAAGAAAAGCCTCCAGTTTGGGGGCTTTTTTATGACGAATGGGAAGAGGAGTATCTCCGCGCCTTCTCACTAGCTAAGAAACTAAGTATCAACTATCCGTTACCATAGCTAGCTCCATCTGGTAATGTGAAGGTAAATTAGATGCTGGAAGAGGATTTAACTGCGATGATTAAATTGATTGCCACCGATATGGATGGGACATTTCTGCGCGATGACAAGACATACGACAGATCGTTATTTGCTGATGTGCACCAGCAGATGGTGGCCCAGGGAATCAAGTTTGTGGTTGCTAGCGGGAACCAATATTATAAACTCCAATCATTTTTTGCGGAATATCCAGACACCATTTATATTGCGGAGAACGGCGCGTACATCAGGTCGATGGACCACATCTATCAAACTCACTTCTTCAGTGCGGCACGGGTTGCTAAGGTGCTGGAAATTGTCCAAGATGTACCTCACCTGGATATTACTGTCTGCGGTGCTAGAAGCGCCTATATCCTTCGTACGGCTTCACCGGGCTACTAGCAGGAGATGGAGCAATATTACGACCACCTACAGCAGCTTGAGCGTTATAGGTGGTCCGCCGAAATGGTAGTTCTTGACTGCCGAAGTTCACGCTCTTTGGAGCCTCTAGCAAGGTCAATTCCTCAGCAGGATATGTAATTGTATTAGTATTGCTGGAAGCGATAATTGGCTTTGTTGTTGCGCCACTTGTGACGCTACCGTCGAAACTACCAACGTGAGTCTGCACAGTCGAATTAAAGGTCGTATTCATCTTGTAGTCAAACTCAAGCTTGACCTCATCATTTAGCTTAACCAAACCGTTTGGCAGAGTGATTTTATTACCAGTGGTGGTGATGTTAGTCGTGTAAGTTTGGCCGTTAATCTTTAGTGAGCGGGGTACAAATGTTGTTTGTGGTGGTAAGTATAGGGTCACGGTCTGACCGGTGATTGGCAGTTTTTTGTTACCAAGAGCTGTTAATTTAAAAGTGTGCTCTTCATGAATCTGTTCGCCTGGAAGGGCTTGGACAGTTGTGCCACTTGTGTTGGTGCCGGTCTGAAACAAGTACGCGATGTCGCTGACCAAGTCGAATTAACCTATGAGGTTGGTGGCGTAAGTGAGAAGCTCGTGGTTGACGGCTTGCTGGTGGCTACTGGTAGAACACCGAATACCAAGGAATTAGTGCTTGAGAATACCAGCCTAAATGTTGGTCCACGCGGTAGCGTACCTGTGAACGAGAAGCTGGAGACTAATGTACCCGGTGTTTGGGCATTGGGTGATTTGAACGGTGGACCACAGTTTACCTATATTTCACTCGATGACTACAGAATTGTCAATAACCAACTGTTTGGCGATCAGACAAGAACGTTGACCAATCGCCCAATCTATCCAAACACAACTTTCTTACACCCAGCAGTAGCGACCATTGGCCTGAGTGCGAAAGCTGCGAAGGAACAGAATTTGGCTGTTGATGTGGTCTCTGTTCTGACCAAAACCGCGCCGAAATATAAGGTAATTGGCGATCCAAGAGGAATTTTCCAAGCTATCGTAGGCAAGAAGACGAAGCTGATTCTTGGTGCAACTATCTACGACGAAGAATCATACGAGATTATCAATCTCATCTCGCTTGCGATGAACCAGCAGATTCCAGCAACTGCACTCCGTGACCAAATCTATTCCCACCCAACGATGGCGGAGACGTTTAACGATCTCTTTGCAGGAATTTAATCCTAGTTGTACTAATACAATAGTCGACTCTATTTAGCGAAAAAATTAATAATAAAAGACATTAACTTGATCGAAATTAATTCCGATTGGTTAATGTCTTTTTGGTTTGTACTCTAATATGGTTATGCGTTGCTTAAGCTTAGACCAAGTGGGCAATTAGGCCCACGCCGTAAACCACGATACAGATAAGGGCGACGTAGATGAAACAGTATTTTGCCACCCGTTTCAAGATATTTCCTTCCTCGCCAACCATTCCGGTGGCGGCCGTGGCTACCGAGATGCTCTGTGGTGAGATCATTTTGCCGGCAGTGGCACCAGCCATGTTCGCGCTCGCGATCCAGTAGGGGTTGGCGCCTAGTGAGTTGGCGGCATCGACCTGCAGGCGACCGAACAAGATGTTACTTGATGTATCACTACCGGTGATGAACGTGCCAAGGGCGCCGATAATTGGGGCGATAATCGGGTAGATTGGCCCGGTGGTTGCAACTAAGAACGTTGAGATGGAGCCAATCATGCCGCTGTACGTCATTACTTTGGCCAGACCCACAATTCCCATGACGGTTACCGCAGACTTGCGCAGCTGAACGATTGTCTGCCAAAGTGTCTGGAATATTTGGCCGAATGACAACTTCTGAATTAAACCGCCTATTACTGTAGCGAGAATAATGAGTGTGCCCGGATTACCAAGCCAATCCACAACTAATGGCGCATGCCCCGTGCCCTGGTAAATGGAAATAGAGGTTGTGATGCTCTTCAGCCCCTGGTTAATTGGCGGGACGAGTGGGGAGGCTAGGATGATGAATGTAAACACGAGAATGAACGGTGCCCAAGCGTTCAGCGCCTTACTGAACGTCAGCTTTGGTTGCGCGGTATCGTCCTGGGTCTTGGCAAAGTCAAAACCAGCGTTTTTCTTCTTCATTTTGCTAGCAATCAGAATTACCGTGCCAAGGGTCACAAGTGAGCCGAGAATCGCTGGTAGTTCAGGACCAAGGAATCGCGCGATAATCACCTGGGGAATAGCGAAGGAGAGGCCTGCTGCTAGTGTGATCAAAAACACGCCTTTTAGACCTTTTAAACCACCGCCAGCCAGGAAGACCAGAATGAACGGTACGATTAAGATAAGTAAGAAAAGTTGTAACGACACAAAGAGTGAAAGCTGAAGTGGATCTAGACCACCAACCTGTGCCAGTGTCGAAACCGGCAGCCCAATTGCACCAAAAGCCGTTGGCGTCGTATTGGCCACCAAACAGATCACGGCGGCGAGGACTGGATTCATGCCGAATGCCGCGAGTATTCCCGCCGGAATGGCCACAGCCGTCCCGAACCCCGCAATTGCCTCTAAGAAGCCGCCAAGTCCCCAGGCCAGGATGAGAACCAGTATTCTTTTATCATTTGAGACGCTTGAAAGCATCGCCTTGATGGTATCCATCCCGCCGGATTTGGTGACCACATTGTAGGTGAAAACAGCCGCAATGATGATGTAGACGATTGGCCAAAGACCATTCACAATTCCTTGGAGCGCCGCTGTCAGTGAGTCAAGCACGGGCATCTGAAAGGCAAAGATGGCCAGTCCGATAGTGATTATCAGGCCGATTGGAATGGCGCGTTGCCCGGGCATCTTAAGGACTGCCAGGGAGATAATCAGCCAAATAATGGGAATGATTGCACAAATAACTAAAGCCCAAGATGGTAACATAATTATCCTCCAAATTTCAGTGACGACTGAACCAGGTGTTTAATAAAGCTGCAGTGCATCTGGATTGTAGCTACCGAAACCAGGATCATAAGGGTTGTCACGCAACTCGAAATTCTTCACATCTGCGATGGTCTGCGTACCTGCTAATTGCATGACCATCTCCAGTTCGCTGGTGAGTTTATCAAAGACTTGCTTAACACCTGTGCGTCCGCCGGCAGCAAGGCCATACATTACTGGTCGACCGATTGCCACGAGATCTGCGCCTGATGCTAGAGCTTTGAAGACGTGTTGGCCGCGCCGAACGCCGGAGTCGAAGACGATTGGGACTCTCTTATTAACGGCCTTTGCTACTTCCTGGAGTGAATCAAATGCTGCTGGCCCGCCATCTAGTTGGCGCCCGCCGTGGTTAGTTACCCAAATCCCGCTTGCACCTGCATCTAGTGAACGCTCAACGTCATCTGCACTTTGTGGGCCTTTGACATATACGGGTAGTCCTGAATAAGAGGCGATGAATTCAACATCCCTTGGTGATAGTTTCTGTTTAGCACTCTTATAAACAAAATCCATGGTCTTACCAGCGCCATTTGGTAGATAATCTTCGACAATTGGCATGCCAACAGGGAAAACGTAGCCGTTTCTAGCGTCCGTTTCTCGGTTGCCACCAACTGTTGCATCTGTTGTGAGTACGATTGCCTTGATTCCCTGCTCCTTCACACGATCCATAATGTGGCGGTTAATGCCGTCATCTTTGCTGAAGTAGAATTGGAACCATTCGGGTGTCCCTTGCAAGGCCTCCGTTACTGGTGGGAGGTCAACAGTTGAGTATGAGCTAATGGTGTAGATTGTGTTGTAGTCGTGCACCGCTTGGGCACTCTTTACTTCACCATCAACGTGGGCTAACTTATGGGCGGCGACTGGTGCCAACATGATTGGTGAGGTGAGCTTGTCACCGTCGAATTCGATGGAGGTATCCGGATTCTCTACGTTCATCAATACGTGGGGTACGATTAACTTATGATCAAATGAGCGAATGTTCTCGCGCAGGGTGAATGTATCTCCGGCACCACTTGCGATATAGCCAAATGCTCCTTTAGGAATCACTTTTTGAGCCATTGGTTCCAAATCGTAAACGTTGAAAAAATTTTCGATAGGTCCCTCTGCGTTACTTGTAATGAAATCTGACATGTTAACTAATCCTCCTAAATAAATTTTATGTAATCGCTTACAAGTAGGAGTATAGCGGAAAACGGCTCGAGGACGCAACCATTTGTACCTCAACTATTAATCTTTGACCACAAATACTGATGTAACAGGTGTTCAGGGTTAATTTTGATAGTTAATATGAAATTTTTTCACATACTTATAAAATTTATAATTTACATTTGCAGTTGGTAAATATCAATTGTGAACAAGGGTTTACATGTTATTAAAAAACTTTGTTGGGGTAGTGGGCACTAAAAATGGACTAGAAAATTATTATCTTCACAAATAAAAATAAAAGTGAATTTTCTTGATATCTGACATAAATTTGATAAATTAGAGGACTGAGTTAACGTTGTTTGAAATAAAATAATTAAAAAACATTTATAAATATAATTAATTATGATACTTTTATTATGTTGCAACGGACAGAAACAAAAGGAGATCAACTAATTGAAAAAGTTAACAGGTTCTATTCATGATTAGTATCGTCAGTGAGGATGGGCACCACGGTTTTGCCCCGGACGTAATTATTAATTCGGTTGTACTCATTCCGTTCCTCATCCTTGTTGGAATCATCTCCACAATGATTTTATTGCATAGGAAAAAGAGTAAAAGCGTCCTGCCATTTTGGCTATTTCTCGGCTACCTATATTTTGTTATTTCATTAACGATATTCCCAGTGCTTTTGTTTAAACAAACAAGCATAATTAATGAATTTTCATTTGGCTTGCAGATTATGTTTGAATTAAATCCGTTGGCTTGGACAAAATATTCAACTCTACAAATTGTTGGTAATATTTTGTTGCTTATGCCACTTCCTCTATTTGTGGGTGTGTTGTTTAAAAAAAGTCGTAGTTTTAAATATTCGATTTTGTTGGTTTTATTCAGCACTGTGGCAATTGAAATAATTCAGTTAGTAATGAACTACTTTTACTTAGGCAACCGTATTTTTGATATTGGCGATGTCATTTTGAATACTACTGGAGGATTACTGGGATTTGCTCTGTTATCCGCTATTACGCCAATACTGAGAAAAACGGAAATATAAATTTTTTAGATTAGATATAAATAACCACTTGAAATCAGCTTAAAGTTGCTGCCCAAGTGGTTATTTTAGTTGTAACTTATTTCTCTATCTTACCGAACTACGAGTACCGAAACGGGTGAGTACTTTGCCATGTAGGCAGCCTGACTACCGAAGCGTTTCGCAATCCCTTTCTTCGATTTCGAACCGATAATCAATAAATCGGGGTGGACGCGGGGGATAACTTCCTCGACGATCACCTGGCCAGGATTATCCCCTGTAGCGATGATTGAGTGGACCTTCTTCACGCCGGCATCGTTCGCAATCTGCTTGTATTCACGTAGGTGTTTCTCCAAATCTTCGCGTTTACCATGGACGAAGTCCTTGCTCAACGCTTGAAAGACGTTCATGTCGTCTTTCTCGAGAATCGAGACCAGGTTCAACCCGACGTTATCCTTGATTGCCCGATGAATCGCATACTTGAACGCCAAGATTGCGTCATCTGAGTCGTCAACCGCTACCAAAATATTTTTGAAATAAATATCCTTTAATTCTTCAGTCATCCTTTACACCTCTCTTAGAAAAGTCCTTGAATCGATGATAATACAATCTGCAGATTTAGGACAGTCAAAGTGATCGTACAGATCCAAGCTAGGATGGTCACCCACTTGCTGTTGACGAATTCACCCATGATCTTCTTCGAGCTGGTGAAGATTGTGAGGGGAATCATCGAGAATGGTAGCGCGATTGACAGGAATACTTGTGAGTTAACTAATAGCGAGTCGAGCGCCGATTCTTGACCATGGAAAATAATGGCGATAATCAGTACCGGCACAACTGAGATGAGTCGTGTGATCAAGCGCCGAGCCCAAAGGGGCATCTGCAAGTTGACGAAACCCTCCATGACGATTTGTCCAGTCAAAGTACCGGTGATCGTCGAGTTTTGGCCCGATGCGAGTAGAGCGACGGCGAACAGCATTGAGAGTACGGGTGAAGCCACTGCCCCAGCCATCTTGGGATCTTGTAAAGCATCATAGAGTTGACCGAATGTCCCAAGTTGGGAAGCATCCTTGCCGAAGAATAGTGCTGCACCAACTAATAAAAGGAGACAGTTAACAACGAATGCCGCCGTCAGTTGTAAATTGGAATCCCAAGTGGTGTACTTGATTGCTTGACGTACAGATGATTCGTCCTTGCGGTCGAATTGTCTGGTTTGGGAGATTGACGAGTGTAGGTACAAGTTATGAGGCATGACCGTCGCACCGACAATTCCCAGTGCCATGTGTAGTTGTCCGGGGTGGAGAATTTCTTTTCTTGGTACCAGGTTTGAGAAGGCGGCCGCCATATCTGGGCGGGCAATCACAACTTGGTAGATGAATACGACCAGAATGACAACGATCAGTGCAACTACGATCGCCTCGATTTTTCTAAAACCTAGTTTCGTTAGCAACAATAGTAGGAGCACATCGAGCACTGTCAAGGCAACACCGACCGTGAGTGGGAAGCCGAATAATAGTTTCAGAGCGATCGCGCCACCGATTACCTCGGCAATATCTGTCGCCATGATGGCGAGTTCTGTCGTGATCCAGAGGAAAATGCCCATTTTTTTACCGGTATGTGCCCGCGTGGCTTGAGCCAGATCCATATTAGTCACAATTCCAAGCTTAGCGGCCATGTATTGCAATAACATCGCAATTAAGCTTGAGATTAAGATTACTGACATTAATAGGTAGCCATATTGTGCACCACCACCGATTGAAGTTACCCAGTTACCCGGATCCATGTAGCCGACGGCAACGAGCGCGCCAGGACCGGAGAATGCGAGCAGATTCTTCCAGAAGTTACCTCCCTTTGGAATTGCAACCGTATCATTGATCTCCTCGAGACTTGGTCCGTTAGCGTAGTGAATCAGCTTGTGTGATTCCTGTTTGTTATCTTTCATACAACTTCCTCCATTTCCTCCAGTTATTTTAACCACCTATTATCATACGCCTATTTTAGAGTATGTAAATATAGAGTTTAGGTTAGCCTTACTTAAAACGTTTTCAACTTTTTGAGAAAAAAAGTAAATATTGACCTACGTCAATTTCTTAAGGCCGAGTGCGGGCTATGATAGGTTTTGTAAATGAGCGAAAGAAATATTAGTTGAGTAAAAGTTGGGTGAGAAAAATGATTAAACTACAGAAGTTTCTACGAACACATAGCACGCACATCACATTGATCGCGGCAATATTGATTGTCCTCGGTCTAGTAACTAAGTATTTGGGGCCGCTGACCATCATCAGTAACATTTTGTTGGCGGCAGCTTCCGTTATCGCAGGTTTCCCGATTATCATTCGGGCATATTCAGCGCTTAGGGCTAAGGTGGTCAGCATCGAATTGCTGGTTTCCATCGCGGTGATTGGTGCGTTCATCATTGGCGAGTACAATGAATCAGCCATCGTCACGTTCCTGTTCTTGTTCGGGGATTTCCTCGAACAGAAGACACTGGCAAAAACAAGATCGTCAATCAAGTCCTTGGCTGAGATGGCACCAACAACGGCTTTAGTGCTCCAGGATGATGGATCAACAGAAGAAGTTGACGTCGATGACGTTCTAATTGGTGATCACATCCTGGTCAAGCCTGGTGCCCAGACGCCCGTTGATGGGGCGGTCATAGAAGGCCACGGTTACCTAGACGAGTCTGCCATCACAGGTGAGTCGCGTGAGGTTAAGAAGGAAATTGGCGATAGTGTTTACTCTGGAGCTGTCTTGAGCAACGGCTTCCTGACAATTGAGGCGACCAAGGTTGGTGAGGATACTACATTCGCCAAGATCTTAGAGTTGGTCGAGGATGCACAGGATACGAAGTCGAAAGCCGAGAAATTCATCGATAAATTTGCGAAGTACTACACGCCGGCTGTGCTGCTGATTGCCCTGATTGTCTTCATCTTCAGCCAAGATATTAAGCTGGCGATCACCGTTCTCGTGCTTGGTTGCCCTGGTGCCCTCGTCATCGGCGCACCGGTCTCGAACGTTGCCGGAATTGGTAATGGTGCAAAGCATGGTGTGCTCGTCAAGGGTGCATCAGTGATGGACGAATTCGCGAAGATTGATACGTTCGTGTTCGACAAAACAGGGACGTTGACTACTGGTAAAACCACGGTAACTAATTACATCTCCTACCTGGGTGCTGACGAAGATGTCACCGAAAATGAGTTATTGCAGCAGGTGGCGAAGGCTGAGAGCCTGTCAGACCATCCGCTCGGTACGGCAATTATCAACTACGTTAATAATAAGAAGTTAGACTTCCAGAATCTCGTCATTGACCACAATGAGGCTGTTAAAGGTCAGGGACTAGTCGTGAACTTCGGTGCTAATAAGTTACTCTTGGGTAACGAAAAGATGCTCCGTGAGCAAAAAGTCAGTGCTACTGACGAACAGTTAGATGAGATTCAACAAATTAAGGAAACTGGTAGTTCATTAGTAATCGTGATGAACGAGCAAAAAGTGCTGGCATTGATCGGTATCTCAGACGAGATGCGGCCCGAGGCGAAGGATCGTTTGGCAGCTTTGAAAGCCGCGGGAGCGAAGAAGCTTATCATGTTGACTGGTGATAACCAAGTGACGGCTGATTATGTTGGCAAAAAGCTGGGCTTAGATGAGGTGCGGGCTGATCTACTGCCTGACCAAAAGGCGGAGATTATCAAGCAATTGATGCATGACGGTAATCGTGTCGCCTTCATCGGTGACGGAATCAACGACAGCCCCTCTCTAGCGACAGCAGACATCGGGATTGCGATGGGTTCCGGTACTGATGTAGCGATTGAGACTTCTGATGTCGTCTTGATGGCAAGTTCCATGAGCCAGCTGCTATTCGCCTACAAGCTCGCGAAAAAGACAGTTCTGAATACACGTGAGAATATTGCTATTTCAATCGGCGTCGTCATCTTCTTGTTGATTGGTCTCTTACTCGGATTCATCTACATGGCCAGCGGAATGTTTGTTCACGAAGCAAGCATCTTGGTTGTCATCCTGAATGCGATGCGGCTATTGAAATTTCGGACAAAAGAACAAAAATTGACCCAGATCAATTTTTCAAACGAGCCTGCAGCATATACTACAGGTAAGAATTAAGAAAGCTTAGAAAATAATGGAGGTAACAAAAATGAGTAAAAAAATTATTATGCAATTGGATGAACTAACATGCCCATCTTGCTTGACCAAGATTGAGACTGCCGTGAAGAATACACCAGGTGTGAACGGTGATAGCGTGAAGGTCCTGTTCAACTCGGGTAAGGTGAAGGCAGAATTCGATGATGGCCAAACATCAGCTGAGAACCTGTCAAGCGTGGTTGCCGGACTGGGGTATGAAGTTGAGAGCACCAAAGTTAAAGACATCTAGGTTTCAAGTGCAATTTTAATAAAGACAGATAAATAAGAGTAAATAAGAAAAATGAAATTGAGGTAGAGAAACATGAGTGATCCTAAAAATGTTGCGGCTAAGTATGAGGCCGAAGTAAAACAAGCTGATCTTGACCACCACAAGCCAACAGCCGGTGCAATGACCGGCCATATCTTGGCAAACTTCTGGGTGTTCGAACTGAAGTTGCACCAAGCAAAGTGGTATCTGACAGGCGCCCTTGCCGTGGCAGCACAACCGTTGTTTGATGAGATGATTGCAAAGAACCGGGCGAATATCGATGAGCTGGGCGAACTGCTTTTGGATGAGAACGAAGTTGTCCCAACCACAACTAAGGAAGTACACGAATACGGTAAACTGACGGAGGATGGCAGCTATAAGTACCTCGACAGCGCAGAATTAGTTGGACAGACCGCCGCAGACTTTGTCACACAGGATATGTTTATCGATCGGGCTATCAAGTTGGCCGAAAGAGAGAATCGGCCAGCGTTGGCACAGTATTTGGTTGACTTACGTCGCTACAATAATCGGATGCAGAGAAAGTTGCAGGCCATCTTGGGCAAGACTGCTTGGGAAGATATCGTTGAAGTCGACGAGGATGACGAAGACTAGAGTGCGCAGTTCAGCGGGTAGCACACGAGAATTAACAAAGGTATAGTTGGAATTAATAGTAAATATCAATTAATCGGTTAAAATAGGAGATGGAAGTCTTCTATTTTTTCGATATTATTGATGGAATGAAATGAGGTTGCTTAAGATGACGGAGACAGCAGAGTATAATTCATGTTTATCCATCGTGCCGATTTTTGCAGGACTCGCCGAGGCGGATTTGCGGAAGATTGATGCGATTGTTACCCACGAAAAGTTTGCCAAAGGTGAGACCCTTTTCGGGCCCGGCGAGGTCGCTAATAAGTTACTGATCTTACATCAGGGCCAGGTTAAGCTGACTAGTTATGGTAGTGAAGGTCAGGAAAAGATTGTTTCTTTGCTACAAGCGGGTGACTTCGACGGAACGGCCAGCCTGTTTGAACCGGAGGAGCATACCTTATATGGGGTGGCTGTGACTAACGGTGAGGCCTGCGTTGTTAAGCGTGACGTATTCCAAGAGGTCATTCAAGAGTCGCCCCAACTGGCCTTACACCTGCTCAATGCATTTGGTAATAAGCTGGTTAAACAACAGAAGGAATCTGTTCGAAATTCGACAACGGATGCACGTGGGCGGGTGGCTAGCTATCTGCTTGAATACAGTAATCAGGTGAATGATAAGCGATTCGTGTTACCTTTTAAGAAATATGAGTTGGCTAATTTACTGGATTTGACACCAGAAACATTATCGCGTCAGTTGAAAAACTTGGAGAAAGACGAGCTGATCAAAAATCTGCCACACAACACGATAGAGATTGTAGACGAGGATGAGTTGAGCTTTTTAATTTAGAACAGAACAGAAAACCCACAAGCAAATTTGGCTTGTGGGTTTTGTAGTATTTAACTGCATAATTGGGTGGCACAACTTCTTGTCTTACCAATCACTCTGTGATTGCTAGCCAAGTTCGTTAGTGCTCAGAAACTAAGCGTGGGGTGTCACAACTTGTTAAACGTGTTCCACCCCACAACTTCCTCCGCCTAACTTCTTGTCTTACCAATCACTTTGTGATGGCTAGCCAAGTTCGTTAGTGCTCAGAAGCTAAGCGTGGGGTGTCACAACTTGTTAAACGTGTTCCACCCCACAACTTCCTCCGCCTAACTTCTTGTCTTACCAATCACTTTGTGATTGCTAGCCAAGTTCGTTAGTGCTCAGAAACTAAGCGTGGGGTGTCACAACTTTATTTGTTACATTTCCATTCCCATCTTCTCGTAGCTCTCCATGCCAGCCATCCAGAGCTCCTCAGTCTTAATGCCCCGTTCCTCTGCGAAAGCGTTCATCAGAGTATCCATATCCATCAGCTTGTACTTCTTTAGTTCCTTCTCTGCTGGATCGTATGATTGAATCTGCGCCATCATACCACCATCCTCGTGTTCAATGATGTGGCAGTGGTACATGTAGACACCGGTTTGCGCAAATCTGACGAGAATCCGAACCGTCTCACCGGGATTCACCCCGACGGTATCCTTGTAGCCGTGCTCGTTTGCGTAAGGTTCGTGGCCATTTCTTGAGATTACGAGGAATTCCGTGCCATGCACGTGGAAGGGATGCACCATGCCGCCAACCATATCGTTACTATTCGTAATATCCCAGTACTGCGCTTTGCCAACCGGCTGTGTGGCGTCAATGCGCTGCATGTTGAATTTCTTGCCATTGAGCATCACTTCTTCATCCATGCCACTCATTAGAATTGCACGCACTGGTAGGTCAGGATCGGCCTCTTCCTTTGGTAAGTCAATTAATTTGTCAGGTACAACTGTGTTGTCTGGCGTGAAATCGTGGATTCTAAAACGAACGATTGGCACATCATCACTGAATAATGTGACCACGTCCCCTTCCTTGTAGTCCTTGAAGTCAACGATTATTTCAGCCCGCTCTGCGCACGTCAGCATCAACTTTGTGAATTTAACCGGCTCTGGCAAAAGACTGCTGTCTCCGGCAATCTGCGTAAATTCGAGGTTGTCTGAGAAGTGGAGCCGCCACTCACGTCTGTTAGCACCGTCCAAGATTCGTAGCCGTAGCTTCTGGGTCGTTACGTCGAAATACGGATTGACAGTTCCGTTGATTAGAGCTGTTGGTCCCTGAACACCATCTGGATCGTAGTCTTCGCGGTAATCCCACTGGTTGTTCTCATGGAAGCGCCGGTCTTGCAAAACTAGAGGAATATCGTCCACGCCGTAATTCCGTGGCAGTGGTAAGCTTTCCTCGTGTTCATCCTTTACAATGACCATCGTTGCTAGTCCATGCCAAACCTGTTCCGCTGTCGATGGGCAGGGATGTGCATGTAACCAGGTAGTCGCAGCTGGTTGATGTAATGTAAATTCGATTTTGCTTTCTTCGCCAGGATAGACGGGAGCGTGGCAGCCACCATCTATGTATGGTCCGGAAACGCCTAAACCGTGCCAGTGGAAGGTTGTTAGCTCTGGTAGGCTATTCTTTAGTGTCACGTGATTGTGTTTGCCGACATGATAGACAATGGTTTTGCCCAGTAAGCTGGCATTATAGCCCCATGTCTTAGTTTTCGCACCAGGGAGAATTTGCGTTTCTCCGGCCTGGGCCTCAACTGTGTAGTATGCATCCGTCGCGGTCTCTTGATCGGGCTCTAAGAGGGGCGGGATTGCAAGCGGAACTTCTGGTGCATCATAGACCTCAAGTGGTACATAACCGCCATCGTGGGTATTGAATGCAGCTTCATCGAAAAAATAGTCAGTATTAATTTTATTTTCCATTTGAATCCTCCTTTATGTAACCGACTTCATTTTAACATTTACACAGAATAGCGGAAGATATTTAGAGAATAAATTGTGAACAATATTCTAGTTTCATTAAGCTAAAGGTTTTTTGCGCATAGTAAACTTTTTTTTGGACATAATTTAGTGTAAAATCGGGACTGAACAAGAATTGAGGTATTGTATGACAAATCCAGATTTTACACCTATCTTATTAGGGAGCGACATCAATGTTTATGGTATGGCGCGCTCCTTTCACGAGGCATATGGCATAAAGGTTAAAGCGTTGGCAGCGGCACATTTGGCGGCTACAAAGTATTCACAAATTGTCGATTTAGAGGTACATGAGGGCTTCGGCGAAGATCCCGTCTTTTTTGAAGTAATGCAGGAACAAATGAAGCAATACGCAAACCACCCTGGACCTGTAATATTGATTTCTTGCGGTGATGGCTATGCTGAATTATTGTCGAAACATAAGGCAGAATTAGAGTCAACCTTTATCGTGCCGTACACTAATTATGATTTACTGCAGCAGCTGATTAATAAGGAGAAGTTCTATCAGATAGCTGAGGAGCACGGCCTACCATTTCCAAAGACAAAAATCATTACAAAGGCAGATTATCAGGCTGAAAATTACCTAACTATTCCCTTTAATTTCCCGGTGGCCTTGAAGCCGGCTGACAGTGTAACCTGGCTTGGTGTGCAGTTTGCTGGGCGCAAAAAGGCTTTTATTATTCATGATGAGGCAGAACTAGCCGACGTGGTGGGGAAGATTTACACTAATGGCTACGAGGCAGACTTGATTATGCAAGATTTCATTCCAGGTGACGATAGCAACATGCGTGTCTTGAATGCGTATGTTGACCAGAATCATCAGGTGAAGATGATGTGTCTCGGACATCCATTGCTAGAGGATCCGGCACCACAATCAATCGGCAATTACGCGGCAATCTTGCCTGAATATAATCAGAATCTTTATGAAACGGTTCAGAGTTTCCTCGAGGAGCTTGACTACGTTGGGTTTGCAAACTTTGATATTAAATATGACGCCCGTGATGGTCAGTTCAAATTCTTCGAGATCAACTTGCGTCAAGGCCGTTCAAGTTTTTATGTAACGCTCAATGGGTACAATCTTGCTAAGTGGTATGTTGAAGATTATGTGACTGGGGAACTCAACGAACGGGAGACCGTCTACGCAAATAAGATTAAGAATAGCTATCGTTTATGGTTAGGCGTTCCGACCAAAGTATTCGTCAAATACGCCACAGAGAATGATTCAAAGAGGAAGGCACTTGAGTTAATTAAGCAAGGTCGTGTTGGTACAACTGTCTTTTATAAGGGCGATCGCGGCCTGAAACACAATATCCTAATGCGGTACATGTTCCACAATTATTTCAAACGTTATCAGAAATACTTCGAGGAAAATAAGGGTAGGGACTTTAAGTAACATAGTTGAATTCGCTACTAATCATTCTAAACGCTACGGCGTTTTTTTATTTGACAAAAAATGACTGATAAGTCATTGACTAGTCAGTCATATGAGAATATAATACGGGTCATCATTGATAGAGAAAGATTTCGGAGGAGATAACAATGACAGAAAAAATGCTTGAAATAAAGCATTTATCAAAGAATTTCGGTAAATTTAAGGCACTGAAAGATATTAACTTTGAGCTGCATGCTGGTGAGGTGCTAGGATTCATTGGACCAAATGGTGCGGGTAAATCAACCACCATCAGAACATTATTGGGACTGTTGCAGGCGACTGGTGGTAGTGCAACGATATTCGGACTTGATGTCTGGCATGATAGCGTCAAGATTCACCGCAGACTTGCATACGTGCCAGGAGATGTTTATCTTTGGCCAAATCTTACTGGGGGAGAAGTCATCGACTTACTCCTGAAATTGGGTGGTCAAAAGCACACGACCAGAACAGATGAGTTGATTCGCCGTTTCGAGTTAGATACCAGTAAGAAGGCTCGGACATATTCAAAGGGTAATCGTCAAAAAGTAGCCATCATCGCAGCATTGTCTACTGACGCCGACTTGTATATCTTTGATGAACCCACGAGTGGACTCGATCCGTTGCAAGAGGTGATTTTCCAGCAAGAAGTGCTACAGCTAAAAGAAAAAGGGAAGAGTGTGTTGCTCTCTAGTCATATCCTTTCAGAAGTGGAGAAGATGTGTGACCGAGTGGCAATTATCCGTTCTGGCGAGATTATTGAGGAAGGAACGCTGGACTCAATGCGTCAATTCACGCGGGTACAAATGAGTGTCACGACGAAACAAAGTCTCACGGATTTATCCGAGGCAGCTGGAGTCCACGCCTTTGAGCTGAAGGGTGACAATAGTGCCACTATGCAGGTTGAAGCAGACCACCTGGAGCACGTGATGGCTGATTTGGGGAACCTCGGAATTTTGAGCATTCAGAGTACGCCGCCAACACTTGAGGATCTCTTCATGCATTATTATGAAGAATCTGGCATGGATCTGTAGGGGGCTTTCAAATGACAAATAATTTCGCACGAACGTGGCGGTTGTTACTCTTGAACCTTCGCAAGGATTGGCTGAAACTTACATTATGGTTGGTCATGTTACTGGGCTTATTCGCCTATACAGGTCCATACATGAATACTCTCTATGGTACCAAGGCCGAGCTTACATCCATGGCTGAGACTTTGAATACGCCATCTATGGTTGCCTTGCTTGGTAAGATGCCCCACGTTCAAACGTTGACTACAGCCATGGTTTTTGCAGCGGAGATGAATCTCTTCATGTCAATTATTGCGGCAATTATGAGTGTGCTCATTGTGGTTAAAAATACACGAGGAGCTGAAGAGGATGGCGTGGTTGAGCTGCTCCGTTCTCGTCCAGTTGGTCGTGGTAGCGTGAACCTGGCAGCAATTGGGGAGCTGGTGCTCCTGAACGGTGTCTATGCACTTGGTATCGGCTTGTTGGTGGGAAACTCTGGCATTTACGGTGGCTCGCTTAAAGGGGCATTCTTACTGGGGCTAGTTCAAGGAGCCGTGGGGCTACTATTTGGTCTCCTGGCGATCTTCTTAGCTCAAATCTTTGAGAATACCCGCACTGTTAGCGCAGCTAGTTTCGGGGCGATTGGTGTCTTCTATGTTCTGACGATGATGAACAATGTCTCGGACCTGGGGCTAGATTGGCTCAGCCCTTTCAGCTGGCTGGGACAGACACAGCCGTATATTTATGATGATTACTTTCCGTTGGTCTACTTCTTGACGGCAAGTTTCTTATTAGGCTGCGCAATTTTTCTGGTCTCACGAAACCGTGATGTCGGTGTGGGACTGTTAGCTCAGAGACCGGGTAATAGTCGCGCGGGCTCAGCCCTCCGCGGCCTCTATTCTCTGCGCGTACGGCTTGAGCGAGCGGGACTGCTCTGGTGGAGCGTTGCTGCCTTAGTCTTCGGTGCAACCTACGGATCAATTTTTGGTTCATTTGACGATTTGGTAAAAAATAACAAAACGCTCGCACAATTGATTGGTGCCAATCAGCAAAACGCGCTCTCACAGAAAGTGGCGCTACAGTTCGTGGCGTTGTTAGCTGTGGTTTTTGCTGTGATGGCCGTAATTTTCGGCAGTAACATCATCCATAAATTGCAGACAGAGCAGACCAAAGGAATGCTCGAATTACTCGAATCAAAGGCGGTTTCACGCGTTAAGTTCGTGACAAGTTACCTCACCGTTTCTTTGCTTGGAGCGGCAATCGTCTTTTTTGCTGGTGTACTTGGACTCTACTTTGCTGGTAATTCGGTACTGGAGAAGCCCATTGAATTCAGCCAATACTGGGAGATGTACCTCGCATATCTGCCGGCAATTGGCATCTTCATTGGTCTGGCCCTGGTCTTCACGGTTTATCTGCCCAAGTTATACATGCTGAATTGGCTCTACCTCGTCTTTGGCTTTGGCTCAATTTATTTTGGTGGTTTGCTGAAATTAGATGGTAACATTCAGAAGTTGACACCATTTGGCTGGTTGCAGGATATTCCGGTGAAGAGTCTCGATTTAGCCGCGATTACCACGCTTTGCGTGATTGCTTTTAGCTTGATTTTTGTTAGCATTATCGGTTATCGTAGAAAGGATTTAGTTTAAGAATATGGTGAATTATGGGTAAAACGGCGAACAAGAAAAATAATCCGGCGAAAACAGAGGCAATCCTTCAGGCGGCCACTGTAGAATTTGGCTTAAAGGGCTATGAGAAGGGGAGTACCGACGTCATTGCGGAGCAGGCAGGCGTCTCAAAGGGGACGGTCTTCAATTACTTTGACTCAAAAGAAAACCTCTATGTCACCGCAATTAGAACTGCGTACGAGCAGATTCTTGCGGTTTATGATTTCACTGAGTGGCAGGATATTCATGACTTCGCCGAGTTAATTGTTCGTAGCACCAACTACAAGATGCAGTTGGAGCGCCAGTACCCGCACCAATTCAAGATTATTGTGCACGCTTATTCCGAAATTGCCATCCTACCTAAATCAATCCAAGAAAAGCTGGGCTTTATTCTGCAGGAGTCAATCGCACTGAGCCAGAAGTTGAGTAAACAAATTTTGGCTAACATGAATGTGCGCGAGGATGTCGACAAAAAGCTGGTGGAGGAATACGTGCAGGCGGTGATGGGGGCGATTCTCAACCTCGTTATGCGGGATATTCAAGCTGTTCCTGGCGAGATTACAGAGATCGGAGAGATGGATAAATTAATCGAGAAAGTTAAGCTCTTCACCAAGTTGTTGGACGAAGGAATTGTACGTCAGTAAAAAATAACAAAAACGAAAAAAATAGAACAAAAACGAAAAAATATTTTAAAATTCTTGGAAGCGTTACCCAGCACAAATGATAGCGCTTTCTTCGTTTTTAGACCCTTTGACAACGCTTTCTATGTCCTTATAATAAGTGGTGTGCGGAAGTTAAATTAACTAGGACAAAAGGAGATTTTTTCATGACTGCTATTTCAACAGAAGTTGCAAAACATTTAGAGAATTTATCAAATAAGGATGGTGTTATCAGTGCCCTTGCGATTGATCAACGTGGTTCACTGAAGAAGATGCTTGCTGCAGCAGCAAATAAGCCAGCCGACGAGGAAACAATCGTTGACTTCAAAGTTGCTGTATCAAAGGAATTAACCAAGTATGCTTCAGCCATCTTGCTTGACCCAGAATATGGCTTACCAGCAGCAAAAGTACGTGATGCAAACTGTGGTTTGTTGACTGCTTACGAAAAGACCGGTTATGACGCAACGGAGCCAGGCCGTTTCCCAGATCTTTTAACACACTGGTCAGCACGCCGTCTGAAAGAAGAAGGCGCTGACGCAGTGAAGTTCCTGCTTTACTACGATACAGATGAGGATCAAGATATTAACGACAGAAAACACGCTTTCGTTGAGCGTGTTGGTGCAGAAGCCAAAGAAGTTGGTTTACCATTCTTCTTGGAACTCGTTTCTTACGATGCCAAGATTGATGACGTGCAGAGCGTTGAATATGCAAAGGTTAAGCCACACAAAGTCCTAGAAATGATGAAGGAATTCTCAAAGCCTGAATACAACGTCACTGTATTGAAGGTTGAAGTACCGTTTAACATCAAGTACGTTGAAGGATATGGTGATGGTGAAGTAGTCTGGACGAAGGATGAGGCCAAGAAGTTATTCAAGGAACAAAGTGATGCAACGAAGTTGCCATACATCTTCTTGTCAGCCGGCGTAACATCAGAATTGTTCATCGACGAAATCAAGATGGCAACTGAAGCTGGTGCAGACTTTAACGGTGTGCTTTGTGGCCGTGCAACTTGGAAACCAGGTATTCAGCCATTCGCTGCTGAAGGAGAAGAAGCTGGTCGGCAGTGGTTACAAACTCAGGGTAAGGCAAATATTGAAGCTCTGAATGCTGTGCTTGGTGGCGCTAAAGACTGGCACCAAAAGGTTGAAGTAAAATAGTTTACAGATAAACAATATAATTTAATTGAAATTTTGTTCGAAACAGACCCAGATATGGCTCGTTAGCCACGTCTGGGTCTTTTTGTCGCTCAACGACTTTGATTTATGAAGAAATCGGAGCTGGAAATAGTTGAACTATTGCCTCTCTTCTAAGTTGAAAATCGGGCGATTGAACTCCTTGGCTATAACATTTAATCGGAATGCGTGGACAAAGATCCAAGTTATAATCGTGTTCATCAAGAAGATAATAAAGAGGGAACTGAGCCCAACAATTAATTGCCATATTTCCGTGTTGTAGAAAGCGTACTTGCCACATAGATAAGCAAAAATAATTAAAAAACAAAATTTAGTAATCGTAAATAATCCTTGGTAAAATCTCACCAACGTTAATCTGGAAGCGATTAATTGTTTAAATTCAGGTGTCATGGGGGTAAAAACTGGCACGCTCATTCTTAGCCTAGATCCGCCTAATTTGATGGCTGTGGGTTTCGGATGATAACCAAACAGTTTAAACAAAACGAAAAAGCAGTTATAACCAAAATAAAAAATAAGTAACAAGGCCGTAATAAAGACGGACCAAGGTGCGTCATTTAGGTTCAATAAGTAGTCACAAATAAAGTTTGCAAGATAAAACCATGTAGCGATGATCAGCCAAAATAAGAGTGTGATTAGACCGTTCGATGGTAGTTCATCATTTGTGTTTTGTTTTTATTCGGTTTTTGTGTTTTTCGCTGCCATGATTTTTCCCCCATCCATTGATTAGTTGGCTAAAGAATAATACAAAATTCTAGAATTTAACACCTGTTATGTATTTGTTTTTTTCATATTTTTGGTTATTCCGCACTTCTTGAGCAGGAAACTAACCCAATAAAATATTTGCCAATCATGTAATAAAATCAGTCTTTTCTTAATATTGACAGATTTACTCTGATACTTTGTTGTAATGCGAAACACGCTAATTGTGGACTGATTAACTGAACTTAGCCAAACAGGTCTACGCTTCCCTCCCTGGTTACCAGCGTAACCAACATAAACAGTGTAAATATCATTTTCCTGCATCTAAGATAGACTATTCTTCTTCTAACCATGATTTAATTTCTTCTGGTGTTTTCAGACTGCTGGATTCAATCCGACTCTCTGCTATCGCTCGTTCTGTTGCAGCATGTAACCGCTCTGCAACTTGCTCATCTTTGGTAAGCTGTAGAGGAAATGGAAGACCACCGGTTGCAACAATTCGAGAGTAAAGGGCATTTACTGCTACGCTTGGTGTTATACCGAGTTGCTGCATGATTTTTTCAGCTTTAATAGTAACAGGTTGATCTATCTGGACCTGAATTTTACGTTTCTCTGTCGTTGCCATCAAAATGCCCCCATCTAAAATTAATCATATAGTAGTTATATTTACTATATCTTAGTAAAAACACCTAGATAATGATACTAACGTTGCTTTTAATTCCATGGTTTAGAATGGAATATTTTTCCTCCCATCTATATATAAATATGCAAGAAAGGAGTCAAACCTCTTCGGAAAATAAATTACACTAACTTAGCAGCTAACTGAGTTGCCTGATCTTTTGCATTTTGCAAGATACTATCTGCCTTATCTGGCGCAAATGCAGCGCCTTCGATGTAGATGTGGTGGACTTGGTTGAGCCCAATAAATTGCATCACGTGGTCAATGTATTTCGAACCGAGATCCTCGTCTTCCATTGCTGTTCCGTGATAGAAACCACCTGCGGCCTGAATGTGGACGATTTCCTTATCCTGGAGCAAACCAACTGGTCCCTCTGCCGTGTATTTAAATGATTTACCAGAAACTTGGATTAAATCGAGGTATTGCTTTAACTCGGCAGGTAAGAAGTAGTTCCACATTGGGTTTGCGAAGACTACTACATCGGCCTCATCGAACGCATTGAAGTAGTAGTTAAATTGGTGCATCACTTCAGTCTCCTCCGATGTTAGTTCTTGACCGGTGATGGTACTGAATTTCTCCTTTGCAATTGTGTCGAAAGAGCCTTGCGTGTAGTATGGTGGCTCCTGCTCGAACAAGTTGACGACATCAACAGTTCCTTCAGGGTTATTCTGTTCCCAAGCATTGATGAACGTGTCGCTAACCTTTAATGTGAGCGACTTCTCAGCGGTTCCGGGGTGGGCTATTACGTACAAAAGTTTTGGCATAGTTAAACTCCTTATCATTATTATTAATCTCCTTAATTATATGCTTACATTGCAAAATAGGTGGATTGATTTAAAAAAGTTTGTACGAGCAAAATTAAAAACACCAAAAAACTTTTCATTATGCTATCATGGATTCATGACTAGAAAAGGTGGTATATAAAATGTCTAAATTTATGACAGTTCGTGGCGGTGCTGGTGATGTAACCGTACCAGAGAATGCACGCCCACAAGATAACTTGTATCTTGCTGTAAATGCAGAATACTTAAAGAATGCTGAAATTCCTGCTGACAAGCCGGCAACAGGAAGCTTCAATGTCTTGGCAGAAAATGTGGAAAAGGCCTTGATGGCTGAATTTGCCGCTTTCGCCAGTGGCGAGAAAGAGACGCCTGCCGGCACCGAGTTTCAGAATGCGGTCGAATTGTACCGTCAAGCACTAGATTTCGAGCAGAGAAATGCTGACGGTGCAAAACCAATTCAGGGAGCACTACAAAAATTAGCGGATTTAAAGGATTTTGCTGATTTCAACAAGAAGGCTGCTGATTTCTCATTGAACGGTTTCGCTGTACCTGTAGATTTTGGTGTTGATACCGATATGAAGGATACGAAGCACCATGTTCTCGCAACGAGTGGACCAAGCATCTTCCTCCAAGATACGACCCAGTACGGTACTGAAGCTGGAGATAAGTTACTCAAGGTCTTTGAGTCACAGAGTGAAAATCTGTTGCAATTGGCCGGTCTTAGCGCTGAAGAAGCCGCTCAGTATGTCAGTGCTGCCCTGAAATTCGATGCTAAGGTTGCGAAGATTGTTAAGAGTAATGAGGAGTGGGCTGACTATCCTGCAAGTTACAATCCATACGACTTTGACGACTTTGCTAAATACTTCAAGAGCTTTGATGTGACTGGTTTCGTACAGCAGATTGTTGGTAAGGTACCGGAGCGGGTGATTGAAGCTGATCCTCGTTTCCTTGAGAACGCTGAATCACTTGTCAATGAAGCAAACTTCGCTGAAATCAAGGGATGGATGTTTGTGAAGTTTATTAATGGCGTGACGAATTCGTTGAGTCAGGAATTCCGGGATGCTGGTTTCCCATACAGACAAGCAATGTTTGGTGTGAAGGAACTAGCTGATCCTGAGAAGAATGCTTATCAGACTGCTAACGGACTTTTCGATGAAGTGGTCGGAATCTATTACGGTAAGAAATATCTTGGTGATGATGCTAAGGCCGATGTAATCTCGATGATTCACAAGATGATTAGCATCTATGAACAACGCCTATCGAACAATGATTGGCTTTCTCAGGCAACGAAGGATAAGGCCAAGGTTAAGTTGCAGGCAATGGTGCTGAAGGTTGGTTACCCTGACAAAATCGAAGAGATTTATTCACGTTACCAGATTAAGCCTACTAGCAAGGGCGGTTCGTTGTACGAGAACCTTCATGCTGCTCGTCTGGAACAGATTAAGTATAACCTAGAGAAGTTGGATCAAGATGTTGATCGGACAACCTGGAACATGCCTGGTAATTTGGTCAATGCCGGTTATGACCCATCGAAGAACGACTTGACCTTCCCAGCAGCAATTCTGCAGGCACCATTCTATGATCTGCAGGCTTCAAGCTCAACAAATTATGGTGGAATTGGTGCAGTAATTGCCCACGAAATTTCACACGCATTCGATAACAACGGTGCACAATTCGATGAATTCGGAAACATGGTGAACTGGTGGACGGACGAGGACTTTAAGCAGTTCAAAACAAGAACTCAGGCAGAGATTGATCTTTTTGACGGTATCGAATACGGCGGGGGCAAGATTAATGGTAAGTTGGTTGTCTCGGAGAACGTTGCTGATGTCGGTGGATTGTCCAACGCTATCGAGGCGGCTAAGTCGGAGGCTGATGCTAATATGAAAGAGCTCTTTGAGAATTGGGCTCGCGTCTGGGCAATGAAGGCTTCACCAGAGTATATTAATATGTTGCTGGCGGTCGATGTGCACGCTCCAGGTCCAATGCGGGCCAATGTGCAACCACAAAACTTCGCTGAATTCTATGAGGCATTCGACGTTCAGCCAGAAGATGGCATGTATCTAGAACCTGAGAAGCGCGTTAATATTTGGTAAAAGTAAAGATGATAGATGGAAAACGAAGCTGCAGCTTCGTTTTTTTGTGTGCCCCAAATCGATTAGAAGTTAGACTAAAACGTTTGTTATTCAATCTTGTCAACTCAACCTGCGTTATGAAATGAAAAGTATAGTCCATATAAGGATTCTGGCCTAGACATTTGGAAACGGGTAACAATAGTGGCATCTTAAACGCTCTAATAGCAGACGTTCGGCAAACAGGTATGGACCAATTATGGTGACTGAAAGATTTCTAGTTATAAAACTAAAAACAGAATTTATCGTGCTATGTTGTATGTGAAATTTAGGAAATATCAGTTATTAGGGAGTGGAGATGATGATGGAGCGTACTTTTAAAACGCAGGCAATACTATGGGAACTAGCTGTAGGTATGACGGGGATTATGTTTAGTTCAGACGCCGAAGATTACTATGAAAACAAGGAATCATTAGGCGAACCTGTTTCGACGACTAATGCGTACCACAACACGGATGTTGATACTGAAAATAATCTAAATATTTCTGGCACACAAGTTGGTGAACCGCTATCTGTTAGCAAGGATAGTGCTGAGCAACAACCACGAGGTTATTAACACGAAGGTCGATGGTGATTCGGTTACGGACGAGTTCTATGATAATACCGATGATGATCCAACTAATGACAAAGAATTTACCGGTTTTAAAGTTGGTGAGTCAGTCTACACCAATGTGTCCTATGATAATCAAGATAATGGTCTAAACGTTGCAGAGCCTAATCAGGTTGCAGAACAAGTGGATAACTATGAGACTGGTGATAATCACGCTAATGATGCTGAAACGCCAGGTAATTCTGTCGCAACAAATGTTGTAGAAAATACTCAAGTTCTGCCAGTTGCCAACAATGAGGCTGAGGCGTTTGTTTTTTCAAACGCTCAAAGTGCACAAGAACACGAGGCAAGCAGTAATCCTAAAGAGCCCATGCAGTAACTCAAGGTGTCCATAGAGCAACCACCAAGAAGAAAGCAAGTTCCCTGAGAAGTAACGCTCGTCTAAGGCATAATATAATTGCTTTTGGTGAAAATGAAACACCCGCACGTAGTAACAAACGTAAGCAACAGAGGACTAATAATACACAAAAAATTGCGAAAAAAGCGCATGCCAAGAACACCAATAGAAGTTCTGTGCCATTGGTCGTTGCACTTGCAGCGATTGCTACCCTAGGTCTTGGTCTCGGTGCCGGAGCAACAATTATGAGTGGAAAATTTCCCACTCCAAAAAAAATCCTCAATAAGTTAGGTAAATAGGGTAAAATTAAAGATAAATAGCCTTGCGCTATCTATCTTTTTTTGAGGAGTAATAATGAGTCAGACTTTGGAATATATTTACATGATTATTGGTGGCGTAATTGGCGTTCTTGCAATTGCGGCAACATTACTTAGAAGGCCGCGAGTTGGCGATTCGCGCGTGGATCGTTTTTATAAGCGTAAAATTACGCAGCAGGCATGGGTAATGGGCTCTATTTTATTTATTGGCTGGCTTGTGCTTACTTACATGGTAGTAATTAAATAATCAATTCTAGCTGATGCTTAGCAATTGTTTCAGGGATCCTTGCTTTAGCCGGTGTTGATCGTAAGAGACGTGCTTAATCAAAGATAAATACCGATAACTATGTTAAGTGATATAATTGCTAAAAGCTCAAAATTAGTTCATTCTAGTTTTGGGCTTTTTTGTTAAAATAGACTAGTTCAAGATACAATATGGATGATCAGAGTAGTTGATTGTGACACGAATTTGGGAATACCTCTACATGGTGGTCGGATATTTAGTACCGATTGCTGTACTTGTCTACAGTGTTAAGCGCACAAAGTACCAAGCAAAAACGCGAGTTAGCAGGTTAAATGAGCAGCGGTTAACCGCTCATAGTAGATTTTTTATCGTTCTACTACTTCTGGCGTGGCTCGCCCTAACCTATGTAGTGGTTTTCTAGCAAAAAAATCACCAAAAACATCTAGACATATGGTTAAAACACTGTTATATTAATAATGTAAGCGGTAACAATGCTTATTGCTTCAGGGGGAGACCAGCTTACACTCAATCACTAAACTAGATGAACAGATCCGTATTTCTGCTAAATAGACTCGCAACCAATACAATAGGTTAGTAAATCCTTTAATACCAAATATCCAGTAATATACTGATAATCGTTTTTTTCCTTTTCGTAATTCTAATTTGTTTTTACCTTCTTTCTTTTAAATATCAGCGGATCGTTTAATCTAAATAAAAACCCAGATGTTTACGCATCTGGGTTTTTATTTGTCATTATTTTGGTAACTGGTCGAATCTTGCTTTACGTTCCGGTGTGATTTCGCGAATGCGGTGTTTCCCTTGTTTACCCAAGATCAGTGGTACCTTCTCAATGACGGTATCAGAGTATTCAAGGCCAAACCAACTAGCGGGGTTACTTGAAAGATTCTGCAGCCAGACACGCGCTTGAATGATCCACTTCTCATAGCTCGTGAGCTCTGTTTGCGGTGAAATAACATCTTGTACGATGACGAAACTGAAATCACCAACGTCGCGCCCTGGCGTGGTTGTATATTCTTGCGGCTGTGACTCAATAGTCTTGTTCTCGATTAAGTCATGTACGATGTGTCTCAGATAGACATTAACCCGTTGCTCCTGTCTAAACCCAAGGTATAATTGGATGTTTATCACGTTTTTTGTACCATAGGTGTTAATTGCGTATTCGGCAGTGAAAGGTTCATCAGTAACATTCACGGTCACGAACCAGTAGGCGTGAGCTCGCTTAGGTCTTTTATCCAAGATGGAGTAGAGAATCTCACGTTTGATAAATTTATCGTGCTTCACCTTTGCCATATAGACTAAGTTAGTCGCATAGGTTGGATAGCCATTGTCGTGGCTCAAATCCGTCAACATGTCAGTGTATTTATCAAGGCGGACGTATGAGTTCTTGTTCTCGCGTTTATCCCGAATCCGGTTGCCGTAATACCAAACGTACATGGCGAAGAGAATTACCCCAGCGATGATTACCGTGACGTATCCGCCGTGAACGAATTTGATTAAACTGGAGATTAAGAACATGCCTTCAATTGCAGCGAAGAAGACTAAGAAGAGGGCGCGCCAGAATAGTTTGGCCCCCTTCATTCCGATGAATTTATCTAATAAGAGGGTTGTCATCAGCATGGTCACAGTGATTGCTAGGCCATACGCTGCCTCCATATGTGCGGAGTTTTTGAAGAATAAAACCACGCCAATTGTAGACACCCAGAGCATTTTATTGATTGCTGGAATGAATATTTGCCCCTGTTGGTTAGAAGGGAAAACGATGTTCATTCTTGGTAGGAACTTAAGCTTAACAGCCTCTGATACAAGCGTGAAGGAGCCTGTGATCAGTGCCTGAGAGGCAATGATTGCCGCAAGTGTTGCCAGGATAATTCCTACTAAGCGGAATTCTGCAGGGATTATTTCGAAAAATGGATTTAGTTCCCCGCTGGTTTTGAAATTCTGATTCTGTAAAATCCAAACTCCTTGACCGAGGTAGTTTAAAGTTAAACAGATAAATACGAATGGCCATGAGGCAAGAATGTTTCGCTTGCCCACGTGTCCTACGTCAGAGTAAAGGGCCTCCGCCCCTGTAGTAGCCAGGAAGACACTGCCAAGAATAAAGATACCAACTTTATTTGCTGGGCTAAAGAGGACCTTGATTGCGTAAAGTGGATTGAGAGCCTGGAGAATCGAAAGATCGCCTAACATATTAATGATTCCCATTAACCCGAGAAAGCTAAACCAGATCAGCATTACGGGGCCAAAAGCCTTACCGATGATGCTTGTACCCATTCTCTGAATGAGAAAGAGGACGGAAATAATCGCAATTGTGATGACAATGACGACCGTTTGATTGGGGACGAGAACGAGGTTGCCAAATTTCATACCCGTCAGACCTTCGATGGAAGTGGTCACAGTCACAGCGGGTGTTAAGACGCCGTCAGCTAACAGAGCCGCGCCGCCAATTAAGGCGGGGAAGACGAGCCATTTGGCTTTATTTCTCACAATGGCATAGAGTGCGAAAATACCACCTTCACCATGGTTGGTAGCGCGAAGGGCAATCAGGACGTACTTGACGGTGGTCAGTAGTGTGATGGTCCAGATAATCAAAGAGATACTACCAATAATTAAATCTCGATTGATGGAGGCTATTCCGCCGTTTCCATTCACAATCGATTTCATGACGTACAAAGGCGAGGTACCGATATCACCATACACGATTCCGATTGTAATCAGGATACCAGCAATACTCAGCTTCTTTTTGGTGTCTTTATTCATTATTACTCCTTAAGGAATTATCTAAAAAAAGAATGCATCCGCATTCTTCAATTATACCAAACTTTATGATAAAGCTGTCTTGCCTTCTTTACGAATTGACTCATACCATTCTTCCCATTGTGGGTAGGAGGTGAGGTTATTGACGTTAACATCCGACTGTTCGGCGATATCTGCCAGCAAGGTTTCGAACTTGGCTTGATGAGTCGCAATGGTCTTCTGTGCCAAGTCTTTTCTTGGAAGACTAATATTGTTCAAGATGTATTTGTTCAATTCCATCATTCCGTTGTGGGCGTCGAAGCTTTCCATTACCTCTAAGTTGTCTGTCTTGAACTTCTTAATGTAGAAGCTGGCAAAAGAGCTAATGTGTGCATCAAATGTTGGTATATTAGATGTAGGCATCTCAACTAATTCCGGCTTAGGTACGACCACGTCAAAGCCCGCACCCAGTTCTTCGGTCGTCTCATCCTCGTTATTTACATTCATAGTTTCACTATTATTCACAATTATTCCCCCTAGCCTAAAAGGCCATTAAATTGATTCCTGTATGATATTTATATCAGCACTAGAAATAATATTATTAAAATCCCACTTAAGTCAATTGTTAGTTGCCACTTGGTTTAAGATATTCTGCAATGTCTTCTTTAGTAATCGTAGAGTGACCGTTTTCGGCCGCGATTTTGATTACACGCATTACGTCTAAGTCGCTGTAGAAAGCGGAGGTTTCACCGAGTGCGGTCAGTTGCTTTCTGGCATCAGCAATCATCTCGGGTGTGATTTGCTTCCCGTTAACCTGGCGATCATCTTCAGTAGCGCCCTCTCCGTGTGGCTCATTTTGATCTGTAGGTTTTTCTGAGTCAGAACTTGCATTGGAACTACTATTAGCCTGTGCAGCCGCCGCCTTTGCCCGGCTGGACTTCACTTCCCGTAGTACTTTCTTGTAGTACTTACCATTAATGTAATCCAGTGCGATAACTTGATCGTAAAGTTCCACTGCCTCGGCGTACTTGTCCGAGTCTTCGTTACTCTCGGCCTGGTCAATTAATGGCTGAATCTCGTTCTCGATGTTGTCTAAAACTTCAGCAACCTTAGCCTGTAATTTCCTCGCCTGGGTATTCATTACGGAATAGCCATCGGGTTCTGATAGCACATCGCTTAACTTATCGTTGGCGGAGTCGAATTTATAATCGTTAATTTCGTCCATTGCTTCGGCAAAACTCTCGGCTTGGTTTCCGTAGGCTTCAGCCTTCACGTCATCCTCGCGGTAATTCTCAGCACGTTCGAAGTATTTAGCTGCTATGCTGTATTCCTTTGCATCGACGGCGTCCTTACCCGCATTCATTGCTGTGTTGTATTGGTCAGCCAATTGGTTCTTCTTTGCGGTGTTATTGGCATTAACTGCGAGCGCGATTCCAATAACCACGACCACAGCGGCTACCCCACCAATAATCCAATATTTCTTCTTCATGTTATTTTCCCTCCGGATTTGTAACTGCAACTATTATAACAAATATCCCCGGTCTTTAAAACGCTCCGCCTGTCCGAGGGGCGTGTTCACGTTTTTTTATAAAAAATGGTACTTTTGGACGCCCTGAAACGTTAGTAATAATGTAAGGAGCACCAGCCGGCGGTGAAGCTTACAATTACAAATATAATTCAAGGGAGAATTGATTATGGGTTATGAATTTCTGAGCCAATCTGTCAACATTACTTTTCAAAATGATGCCAAATATGTTAAAGGTAAGAAGACTAGAAGCTTCCGAAACGTTAAACAGGATGCGACCGCTGCGGGACTGAAAAAGGTTGCTGAAGCGTTGTTACCATTGTTAGACGGGGATGTTCTGGTGGATATCGAGCTTGTACAACATCAAACTATCGATCTAGATACTGTAGCATAGGGCATAACCTGGACTGATTAATTATTTGAAACTACACTTGGAGGATTTTATTAATGGCTGAAACAACAGTTACTAAACAGTTAACGTTATCGTTTCTCAATGGCGAAGGAAAGAACACATCTATCTCATTGAGCGAAATGAATGAGAGTGTTACTCCAGAGGTGGCGCAGGCTGCGATGGAGGCAATCGTCACCGAGAACATCTTTGAAAAAGATGGGGTGATCGTTTATCAAACACCAAAAAATGCAAGATATGTTGAGCGCCACGTTACACCTATTTATGAAGCTCCTGCAGCTACTCCAGTTGCTTAACAAGATACTTAAACTGGGGCGAGGGTTCTTTAAATTTAAATAGCAAATATAGGGTCCGCCAAATTTGGCGGACCTTTTTGTGTGAGATTGTGAACAGAGGTTCTCTTGTATATTCAAGGCTTTTTTTATACTCTGAAGGTTAATGGATTAATCTGTTTATTATAATGCTGGAGAAAAAGAAGACTATGCGAATATTGCGTAAAGTGAGTAACGTATTTTTACTAACTGTGGGTAGCTTGGGTGGCGTTCTTATTGTCCTATTCAGCCTGCTAAATTTAAAAAAATTTGGACTGGCAAACTTAGATGTAGTAACTACATTATTTGTGATTTTTTATATTGGCGTTAGTGTGGGCTTGTATTTCATACCGAATAAGAGATTGGTTAGGGTAATTGTACTAGCAACAATTGTTATTTTAGCAGCATTGATTCGGTATTGGTGGATTAAGGTTGCGAATACTGTACCTGAATCCGACTTTGCGGTAATGTACCATGCCGCTCGTGATTTAGCGAGTGGGCATAATCTGAATGTGCTTAAGGAATCCGGTTACTTTCTAGCTTACCCATATCAAAATGGGTTTGTTTTGTACCAAGCTTTGATAATGAAAGTGTTTGGCACAAGTGTATTTAGTCTTCAACTTATGAACGTCCTACTAGGCGGATTAACAATTATTTTACTTTATTTCATGGTCAAGCTCATCAGCAACGATCGTACCGCTATGATTGCCATGTTTATGTATGCGTTCTATCTACCAGCTATCCTAATGACAAGTGTGCTTACAAACCAAATTGTGGCTACACTAATGTATGTAGCTGGTTTTTACCTACTTATTGATGGTCAGAAGCAATTGAGAGATAGTTGGCTAGGTCTAATGAAGTTATCTTTCGGGGCTCTGTTCATTCTTTTGGGGAATATCATGCGACCTTTAGGTCCGGTTATTTTAATCGCTATCGTACTTTACTACTTAGTATATGTTTTAGAATACAGAAAAAAATTCTTCTCCGGGAATATCAAATCATTGTTGGCAATTGTTGTAATCTTGGTTATTTATTTTGTTGGTATGTTTGCTGCCGGAGCTGGAATAAAGGCGAGTGGTGTCTCAGATTATGGACTGGTAAATCGTGATCCAATGTGGAAATTCGTTACTGGTCTTAATTCAGAATCTCGCGGCCATTATTCTACTGAAGCCTTGGCTGAGCTTAATAAAGAACCAATTGGAGTGAAACGTGATGCTTTGGGTAAAAGAATAATAAAATCAGAGCTCAAGAACGGCAATGTACTGAAGCTATTCTTAGTGAAGTACAAGTCTATGTGGAGTGATAATGATTCTTCAATGAGGTGGTCTGCGAATAACCCAAATGTCCAAGTCAATGTAACTACATTGAACGGAAAATTGGTGATAAGAAGAATCGAACTCGCTCAGAAGATCCAATGGATTTTCATCTTTATGCTACTAGTCATTGCACTAGTGATGATGTTTAAATCAGCAGATATTATGCTAAATAAAAATAGTTTTGTGATGTTGTTGATTATTTTAATTTTTGGCTATATTGCAGTCCATTTATTGATTGAAATTCAGACTAGATACAGATTCTTTATCATTCCGTTTATTATTTCAATGGGCGCAATTGGTTTGTCTAGTTTACTTGGAAAAGTTGATCAAGAGAAGGCCCAAGATATTAGCATTGTTAAATAACGCTAAGTTTCCAATAAATATCTTGTAATCTGTGAATGTATGATTGTTGCTGCTTGTTTGAAGACGTGATAATGTTAAATTAGCGTATAAATAATTAGAACGTATTATTTAGGAGAGTATCTATGAAGAAGACGATGGTTAGAGCGATTATACCTGCAATTTTGGTGATGGGTGGCTCAGCGGCGGTTCTTAATGAGATAGTGCTAAAGGATCAACCTGAGAATATAGTTGAAGCTGCAACGGCTCAACAAGTATTTGTAGAGAAAGTTGCGAGAATTGCTCAGACTCAATCTATGAGGTATGGAGTTTATCCTTCTGTCATGATTGCTCAGGCCGTCTTAGAGAGTGGCTCCGGAACGTCTGAATTAGCCCAAGCGCCAAATAACAATTATTTCGGTATTAATTATGTGGAGAGCTCAGACAAAGGGAAATACGGTGCTGTTTACATGTTGACCTGGGAGTATGATAAGGACAATGCGTATAAGGTTAATAAACCATTTAGAACCTATCCCAACTTAGAGGCTTCTTTTGCAGATAATGGTCTGAAAATCAGGAGCGCGTTTGCCTGGAATCGAGAACTATACAAGGGTGCCTGGCTTGAGAATGCATCATCATATACTGCAGCAACAGCTGCTATTGGTGTTCATTATGCTACGAGTGGAACCTATGCTGCCGCACTTAATAGTCTCATTTCAACTCTTGGTTTGACAAAGTACGACCCTCAGTACAAAACTTTGAATCAAGATCAAAAAGTGAAGGTACAGACAAACATTTATAATACTTTTAGTGGCCAGAAGAAGAGCTTGGGTTCTATTGCGGCTGGCACTGTCAAAAAGGTGTTACGTCAAGTTACTTTACCTGATGGTTCTAAGTATAACGAGATTGCAAGCGGTCAATGGGTTATGAGTTCTGCAATGACTGACTCCTCTTCTCAGGGCCCCTCTTTAATGGGGACTGTAAGTAATGATGGTAACCCAATTGCGAGGGTAGAAAGTTCAAGGAGTATTGCCGTCTATAAGGCACCAGGTACTAGTGTTACTGGTCAGAAACTCAGTCCGCAATCTAACTGGAAGGTATTTGGCCGTAAGACGGTTAATGGGCAGTTATGGTATAAAGTTGGTACAAATGACTGGATAGAGGGCAAGTACCTTTATGTAACGGGTTACAGTAAGATTCCTGTGGTTTATTTTAATGCTGGAACAACCATTAATTCCGGAGAACCAGTTGCTAAGGTCGAGGTTGGTCATGCAATTTCCGTCTGGACAGCTCCGGGAGTATCTAAGAAGACTAATACATTGGCAGCAGGTAGTCGCTGGAAAGTGTTTGGTCGGGCAAACTATGCTGGTGATACTTGGTATAAAGTTGGTACAAATGACTGGATAGAGGGCAAGTACTTATCTGTCACAGGTTACAGTGGTATCCCAGCAATTGATTCATATTTAGGAACACATGCCGGTAAAATCAGCAATTATGGTAGTCCTATTGCAAAGGTCGATTACCTTAAGAGTATTGCAGTTCACAGTGCTCCCAATGGAACTAGAACGGGACAGCAGCTTAATCCAGCTACTTCATGGAAAGTCTTCGGCCGTAAGATTGTTGATAACGAGACATGGTATAAAGTTGGTACAAATGATTGGATAGAGGGCAAGTACCTTTATGTAACGGGTTACAGTAAGATTCCTGTGGTTTATTTTAATGCTGGAACAACCATTAATTCCAGAGAACCAGTTGCTAAGGTCGAGGTTGGTCATGCAATTTCCGTCTGGACAGCTCCGGGAGTATCTAAGAAGACTAATACATTGGCAGCAGGTAGTCGCTGGAAAGTGTTTGGTCGGGCAAACTATGCTGGTGATACTTGGTATAAAGTTGGTACAAATGACTGGATAGAGGGCAAGTACTTATCTGTCACAGGTTACAGTGGTATCCCAGCAATTGATTCATATTTAGGAACACATGCCGGTAAAATCAGCAATTATGGTAGTCCTATTGCAAAGGTCGATTACCTTAAGAGTATTGCAGTTCACAGTGCTCCCAATGGAACTAGAACGGGACAGCAGCTTAATCCAGCTACTTCATGGAAAGTCTTCGGCCGTAAGATTGTTGATAACGAGACATGGTATAAAGTTGGTACCAATGACTGGATTAACGGCAAGTATGTCTATGTGACAGGGTACAGCCAGATTCCACTAGTTTAAGAAACTTGAATTCTTCCCTTTGAAATCCACAGTATTTGTGGATTTTTTTAATTCAAAAATAACCGAGTATATTATTGTAAGCGCTTTTATATAGCTTTGGTCTATGTTAAGCTGATAAAGCACAACTTAAGATTTCATAAATTGAAGAATGGCTCGTGAGCATATGACAAACATTTTTAAGATGACTTTAGACCATGATTTAAAATGTTGGAACAGAAATAAAATCCGAGAGTCTTTCTTTATTGATCATCGACTGGATGAATTATTCACCATTGATAACGACTATAAAATGACACCAGCTGTGGTAGTACTATACAATTTTTCAGATCAACAAATTGCAGGTTGTTATAATTCTGTTGTGTTTGATTTAAGCTGCGGCATTGTTGTGACTACACAAACGACGAAACATATAGTTAACGAATATGTGCGGCAGAATATTTTGAGCTTCACACAAAGTAAGCAGATGCATCAACAATTAAATATTAAGAGATACCACGTACTTTCATATGGTAATTACTCTTATTTTTCACTCAACGGTTATTCAAAGAAGATTGTGGATTGGGTGGCACTGCACCAGATGAATGACTTTAGTTTCATACATAATCAAAGTAGTTTTTCTAGTAAATCTGGTATTGTTTTTCACTTTGAACAGGATTTCAGTTATGTGAAATCCCATCTTGGTAAATCAATTGCGGTGAATTATCTATCCTGCCTTGTTACAGAGCGTTTCGTTAGTGAAATGGGATTTAGCATAAAGCATAAGATGGGTGATGAAAGTAATCTTGGATTAGATTGGGATTATGGACAGGCAGATATTATTAGTTCCGTTGATAGCACACTTACTCAGGACTTCATTGATAATATTGTTGAGGAAGAACTGATCTTTATGAAGAGGTTACTGGAAAGTGAGTATGATATCAAGTGTACACTTTCCGATATGAAAGTGTTTAGGACCAGGGTTAACAAAAGAAAGTATAAATGGGATTAATTGGTGGACAACCAATTTTTTTTTGGAAAAATTTTATTATAAAAAAGTTTTACCCGACTTTTAGCGTAATTAATATTAGGGAGAGTTGGTAGCGTAAAAATATAAGTGGCTAAAACGTGATTGTGATACGTATTTGAGTTACCCTATTTCGGCTTGGTTTGACAAATTGGAAAACTTATTCTTGAGGTACCACAAGCGCTTGTGGATACCGAGGGAGGTTCCGCAATGAACGAAATAACGAACGAAATTACTCAAGTTAGTTTTACAAAAGCAATCAACAATATTCGTCTGGTTTATGGAGCGGTTAAGGCGGCGGGAATTCTGCCACATAACAATGATTATGAAGACTTTGTGCAGGAGGGACTAATTACATATGCACTAATGATTGTGGCAAATCCTCGACTGACGAAGGCCGAGATGGATAAGTTAGCCTTCCGTAAGATTGTTTGGCAAAGTATTGATACCTTAAGAAGACAGAAGTTTCTGGCTGAAAAGACTAGTTATTCACTGGATGATGGATTTGATCATGAAGAATTGACGGAGAATGCCGCAGATTCAGACAAAATGGTGATTTGTATGGAAGCCAATGAAGCTATAGATGGATTAAATAACGTTGAACAGTTAATTCTAAAAGAACATTTTCTACGAGGAAAAAGTTTGAAAGATCTAGCAAAAGAGTGTGATATCAGTATTCAAACAATCTATCGAGCGCAAAAGAGGACAAGGCAATATTTACGGCAGTATATCACAGTTTAATTTGTTGTTACTAAAGTGTTACATAAAATAGATTATCGTTGATTTAATAACGTTTTCATGCTAGTTTAGTAGTAGAACAGTTTTATTGTCTTAGGAGGAGTTAAAATGGGATTAAATAAGAAATTGGTAGGTGCTTTCGCTAGTGCATCTGCGCTCACCCTTGTGGGGGTTGCTATCCAGCAGACTACGGCCCCCATCGTTGAAGTCCAAGCGGCTGTTAATAATAGTTACATCAATGCACAAAAATTTGCAAATCCACCAATCAACTACACCAAATCTACCTTTACTGAAGGTGTAGCATATGCTAAGGGCAGACCCGAAGGGATTATTGTTCATGAGACAGGGAACTCGGCATCTACGTTGCAAAACGAAGTTACATATATGCAACGAGAGTGGAATAAAACATCTTTTGCCTATGTTCATGCTTTCGTGGACCGTAATGAGGTTAGAAATATTCATACTACAAACCAGACTGTTTGGGGGGCAGGGCCAAATGCTAATGGGCATTTTATTCAGATTGAACTGGTTCATGAACATTCTAATTATAACTTTGCCCATTCTATCAGTAACGATGCGTATTATATCGCGACTTTGTTGAAACAATATGGTCTAAAACCAAGTAAAGCTAAGCGAGATGGCACAGGTACTATCTGGTCACATAGAAATATTTCATATTATCTACATGGTACCGATCATGGTGATCCCGATGGCTATTTTGCAAGCTTTGGCTACTCTATGGACCAATTTTACGATCTGATTGTTCAGAAGTACAATTCACTCGGCGGGACGGTTCAACCACCTGATGAGTCTGGGTTGATGGGAACGACCTCAAACAGTGGTGACGCGATTGCTAAGGTTCTAAATAATTCAGGGGCACCAGTTTATTCTGATCCTGGATCAGGCAAAACTAATAAAACTCTACCAAAGAATTCACGGTGGAAGGTATTCGGTCGAGCAACCGTTAACGGTCAGACATGGTATCGTGTTGCTACTAATCAGTGGATAGAGGGTAAATATTCTTATGTCACTGGTTACAGCAAGATTTTGATGAACTATCTCGATGCGGGTAAGGTGACCAATAGTGGCAGTCCTATTGCACGCGTTGAACATGGAACAGAAATTCCAGTTTATAAAGCACCAGGCTCTAGTAGCACTGGTCAAAAGTTGCGGCCACAATCTGGCTGGAAGGTATTCGGTCGAGCAACATATAAAGGCCAGTCTTGGTATAAGGTCGGCTCAAATGATTGGATTGAAGGTAAGTATCTGTATGTAAAGGGATACAGTAGTATTCCGGTAGTAAATATCGATTCCGGCTCGGTTACAGGAACTACTAGTAATTCCGGTACACCAGTTGCCAAAGTTGAACATAGCAGCAAAATTCCGGTTTATACGGCACCGGGATCTAGTGCCACTGGCCAAAAATTGCCACCACAGTCAAACTGGAAAGTCTTTGGTCGGACAATACATAACGGTCAAATGTGGTATAAAGTTGGTTCAAATGACTGGATTGAAGGTAAATATCTTTATGTGACCGGCTATAGTCAAATTCCTGTTGTAAATCCATTTATAGGGACTACTACTGATTCAGGTTCACCAATTGCCCGTGTTGAAAATGGTAGTGATATTCCAGTTTATAAGGCACCGGGATCTAGTGCCACTGGCCAAAAATTGCCACCACAGTCAAACTGGAAAGTCTTTGGTCGGACAACACATAACGGTCAAATGTGGTACAAGGTTGGCTCAAATGACTGGATTGAAGGTAAATATCTTTATGTGACCGGCTATAGTCAAATACCTGTTGTAAACCCAGGTGGTGGATCAGCTGCAGGAACTATTACTAATTCTGGTGTACCTGTAGCTAAAGTTGAAGTAGCTGGAGCAATTCCTGTCTATAAAGCACCTGGTGCAAACGCTACAGGGCAAACACTTAATCCTCAGACAAAGTGGAAAGTATTTGCTAGGATGAACTATAACGGTCAAGCTTGGTATAACGTTGGGACTGATAACTGGATTCAAGGCAACAGAATCTCGATTACGGGATACAGCAGTATACCTGTTGTATCATCTGGTGCAGGATTAGCTGTCAATTCCGGTGAACCTGTAGCTAAGGTAATGCATAGTCGGGGTATAAAGGTTTACGGTACAGCTGGCGCTAATATTACCCATAGAGTATTGGGTATGAACACAAGGTGGAAAATTTTTGGTAAGCGAGTCGTAGGAACACAAACTTGGTACAAGGTTGGTTCTGTAGACTGGATTCCAAGCGGATACGTCTACGTGGAAGGGTACAGTAAGATTCCAAGTATCTAGTAATATAACGTTGAAAACAATTATTGGTAATTTGGTTTAGATGTAGTATACTTAATTTGTAAAAATTTAGCAGAAATTAAAATCGTTGTTGGCGCAAGCCAAAACAGATACACTCCTCTAAGTATTGATTCGGTTTATTCTTTTCACATTTCGTGGCTTATTTTTACATGAAGACTCCTATTGTTGGTAGGAGTCTTTTTTGTTTGTGGTAAAAATACTTGAACCCGACTATGAAAAAACTGCTAAAACGTGTAAAATAATTAACGGTATGTACTATAAAGGATTTAAAGGAGAACGAAAATGTCGAAATTAGTATTTATTCGTCACGGTCAAAGTGAATGGAACCTTGAGAACAAGTTCACTGGCTGGCACGATGTTGATTTATCAGAACAAGGTGTGAGTGAGGCTAAGGCCGCTGGTGCTGCAATCAAAGCAGCTGGAATCGAATTTGATCAAGCCTATACTTCAGTTTTAACTAGAGCCATCAAGACTTTGCACTATGTGCTTGAAGAAAGTGACCAACTTTGGATTCCTGAAACTAAGTCATGGCGCTTGAACGAACGTCATTACGGTAAATTACAAGGCCTAAACAAGAAGGAGACTGCTGATAAGTATGGCGACGAACAAGTGCACATCTGGCGCCGTTCATACGATACTTTACCTCCATTGATGGAAGCTACTGATGAAGGCTCAGCTGTCAACGACCGTCGTTATGCAGACCTAGACCCACGTTTAGTACCTGGTGGTGAGAACTTGAAGGTTACTCTGGAACGGGCATTGCCATTCTGGGAGGACCACATTGCACCAGACCTATTAGCCGGCAAGAACGTGATTGTTGCTGCACATGGTAACTCACTTCGCGCATTGACTAAGTACATCGAAAACATCTCCGACGAAGACATCATGGATGTTGAAATGGCTACTGGTGAACCTGTTGTTTACACATTTGATGATAAATTAAACGTTGTTTCAAAAGAAAAATTACACGACTAATTATTTGTATAGCAAAAGCGTATTCCATCCTCGGAATACGCTTTTTTAATTTCTTATTGTTCTAATGTGAATGATGCGTCAAGAATTATGACCTCTAGGTTTGCTAGTCCAGAAATCTTAATCTGATTGTCCTTGGTAACAAAAATGGCGCCGTAGACCTCTGGGTGATTCAGATACCACTCCGGGGCTTTTGGACCAGCGAAGAAGAACTGCGTGGTGTAAATTTCCGCATCAATAGAATTCTTAGTGAAGACTGTTACCCCCAACAGATTGTTCTCCGTCGGATAGCCTGTGTTTGGATTTAGAATGTGGTGGTATTGTTTGCCATTCTTTGTAAAAGAACGCTCGTAGATGCCGCTGGTGACGGCCGAACATTCACCACTGGTGACACTAGCAATAATTTCACCCCGCTGCGACAAAGGATTCTGGACGCCAATGCGCCAGTTACCGTCGGCGTGAGCTGGTGAATTCCCCACAAATAGGAGATTACCGCCGAGATTGATGATGCCCGCACGGACATCGTAGGCGCGCCAGAAGTCCCGGATACGATCGGCAATGTAGCCCTTAGCGATTCCGCCGAGATCCAGTTCCATCCCCGGCTTTTGCAAGAAAATACTCATTTCTTGGTCGTTCATTTCTATCGCGGTGGGGTCTGTTAGATTTAGTCTGGCTTTAATCGCCGCATCGTCGGGTACGTTAGCCCCGGTGAAACCAATTTTCCAAAGCTTCACCAATGGCCCGATTAATGCATCAAATCCGCGTCTCTCCTGGCTGACTAAGATGGCCCGCTTAGCCAATTCATACGTGGAATTGGATACGCTGACCGCATTTTGGCCGGCAGCATGGTTAATCGACATTACTTCTGATTCTTGGCGGTTTACTGTCAATTGGTCTTCGTAGAAGTCGATTAGCGCACAGGTTTGGTCAAGAATTTGCATATTTGTTGTGCCAAACAGTGTGAGCACAATATTGGTCCCTAATGCGTGATGCGTCTTCGTAATAGTCTCTTGTGCCTTTGCCATTATTATCAGTCCTTCAAATCGTCTAGTTGACTCAATTATACAGTTAAAAATGCTCGCGTTGACCAAAAATTTTCTGTAATTACCGCTTGACGTGAGAAATAAATGATAGTATGCTTTAAAAAACCAGCTATCTAAAGTGGCGACACAGTTCTGGTAACAATAGGAGAAGAGTCATGGATAAACTTACTAATCGACAATTAAATCAAGCCTATTATTACGACTATTACGGATAGCGGTTGCGTCTAGTATCAACGGATGCAAGCGCGGAGAGCGAATTGCATCCATGATAGGCGTACTTTTCAAAGTGCAAATAACAGCCACATGGATGAGAGATTTATCCATGTGGTCTTTTTTTAGGTAGTTTTGTATCAAAATAAAAAAAGATATTTTCTGGCCAGTCACATGGATTATTATCCCATGACTGGTTTTTATTTGGCTAAACTGGTTAAAAAATTAGTGAAATAGACAAATTTGGAGGAAGAGTAATGATGAATACGACGAATAAAAAGCGCGGTATCAAGAAACATATGAAGAAATTAATTGCGGGAGCTGCCCTTGCGGGAGTGCTGGTGGGATTGACGGCTTGCAGTAACGAGCAGAAGTCAGCGGACAAGGATACCGTCAAAATTGGGATCCTGCAGCTGCTGGACCAATCGGCATTGAATGATGCGCGTGAGGGGTTCGAGGCGGGATTAAAGGAAGCTGGTTACTCAGGTGATAAGGTCAAAATCGACTTTTTAAATGCCCAAGGAGATCAGAGTAATCTACGTTCGATGAGTGAGCGATTGAAGAAGGATAAGAATGATTTAAACCTCGCCATCGCCACTCCAGCAGCACAAACGCTGCAAAAGGTTGATCCAGATACGCCAATGTTGTTCACCGCAATCACTGACCCCAAATCTGCCGGGTTAGTAAATACCCCAAAGAAGCCAGATATGAATGCCACCGGGGTCACCGATATGGTTGATGTTCAGGGTCAGATTGACTTCTTGCACCAGATTTTCCCGAAGGCGAAGAAAGTGGGACTGTTCTACAACGCCGGTGAGCCTAATTCAGTCTTCCAGATTAAGATTGCGAGGAAGGAATTGAAGAAATTGGGATTGACTGCGGTTGAGAAGACTGCAGCTACTACGAATGATGTAGAACAGGCCGTGACGGCACTTGCCCATCAAGTTGATGCAATCTACATCCCAACAGATAATATTGCCGCTGCAGCGATGCCGACCATCGGTAAGGTATCCGAGAAGGTCAAGACACCAGTGATTAACGCCGATGCAACGATGATTAAATACGCTGGTGTGGCAACCCGGGGAATTAGCTACAAGGAATTAGGTAAGCAGACCGCTAAGATGGCCGTGAAGATTCTAAAGGGTAAGAAGATTGATCAGCTGCCAGTTGAGGCCCCTGCGAAAACAGAGCTGATGACCAGCACGAAACGAATGAAGTTATTCGGAATTACGGAAGATATGCTAAAATAGTATTCAATTAACTTAACTACGTGGAGGATTTTATTAATGGATGTCGATATCCTGGTTTCAAGCATCTATCAAGGGTTGCTGTGGTCAATTATGGCCATTGGTGTCTACCTGACATTTAGAATATTGGATATTGCTGACATGACTGCCGAAGGGAGCTTCCCCTTGGGGGCTGCCATCACGGCCCAATCATTGGTCAGCGGTATCTCGCCCATTCTGGCGACGCTATACGGCTTCCTGGGCGGCGCGGCCGCTGGGCTTGTCTCCGGGGTGTTGCACACCAAGTTGAAAATCCCGGCATTGTTAACTGGTATCCTGACGATGACTGGCCTGTATTCGGTCAATCTTTTCGTGATGGGCAAGGCGAATATCTCGCTGTTGAATAACATCAAAACCATTTTTACAATGCATGACTTTGGCAGCTCAACGATGGATGTGATGGTAATCGGCGCAGTGATGGTGGTCATCGTGATTGCGATTCTCGTCTTCTTTTTCAACACGGAGATGGGGCTCGCTGCACGGGCTGTGGGAAATAACCAGCAGATGAGTGCGGCGAACGGTATTAATAACGATAATATGAAAATTATTGTCTACATGATTTCAAACGGCTTGATTGCACTATCCGGTAGCTTGATGATGCAGATGAACGGGTACGCGGACGTTTCGATGGGTATCGGGACAATTGTGATCGCGCTCGCAGCCATTATTATTGCCGAGATCATCCTGCACAACCTTTCTTTTGGCAAGCGGCTCATGACGATTATCGTTGGCTCAATTATCTACCGGCTGATCATTGCATTTGTGCTCGATCGTGGTGTCGATCCTAACGCGCTAAGACTGTTCTACTCGCTGATGCTTGCCGTATTTTTGGCAATTCCGTTGATTAATAAAACCATGAAAAGACAAAAAGAAAGGCGCCAGAATAACCGCGCAATGCAGGAGGATGAGTAAATGCCTGTTTTAGAAGTGAAGAAATTACAACAAATTTTCGAACAAGGAACGCCAAATGAGAATCATGCACTGAAGTCGATTGACTTAAGTCTAAACGAGGGTGACTTTATGGTGATCATTGGTGGTAACGGCGCTGGTAAATCGACCCTCTTAAACAGCATCGCTGGTTCGCTCCCGGTTTCTCGCGGCCAAATTAAGATTAATAGCCAAAACGTAACCTACCAGAATGTGGCCAAGAGATCCCGGCTCATCAGTCGTGTGTTCCAAGATCCCAAATCTGGTACTGCACCACTTTTGACAGTGGAGGAAAACCTCTCACTCGCGCTACATCGTGTTGAGTGGCGAAACTTTTGGCGAACTGGTGTTAAGAAGAGTGATCAAGCATTATTCAGGGAGAAATTGGCCCAGCTTGGACTCGGATTAGAGGACCGGCTGACGACAGAAATAGGATTGTTATCAGGCGGGCAAAGGCAGGCCATTACTCTCTTAATGGCAACCATCGAGACTCCGAGCTTATTACTACTCGATGAACATACTGCTGCACTAGACCCAAAGACTAGCGCAACGGTGATGGAACTGACTGACAAGCTCGTCAAGGCACAGAACATTACGACACTTATGATTACGCACAACATGGATGACGCCATTAAGTATGGTAATCGGTTAATTATGCTGGACCACGGACAGATAGCCGTTGAGCTGAATGCTGCGGAGAAAAAGGGGATGACCGTGCCGAAGTTGATGCAACTCTTTAAGGAACGTAGTGGTAAGGAATTAAATAACGATGCGATGCTGTTAGGATAAACTGTTGCTAGACAAAAAGGATGGCTGTGGCTATCCTTTTTTACGTGGCGTTTTTCTTTATCTCCATTCTTGTCTCATGTAGAATAAGGTTAAATAACGCTTTGGGGAATGGTACTAAATCATGAGAAAGTTTTTGATTAGCGATGTAATAATTGTACTCGCGCTTTTAGTTGCCGGTGGATCATGGATTTACCTTAATCAAAAGAAACAAGCAACACGAGTAGAACAGCATATGGTTAATAAATTGAAGGACAAGTCTGCACAAAATGCGAGTGAAACTAAGTCAAAAAACGGCAAATTGGTTGTAATCGAGCCGGAGTTAGACGGCAAGAAGGTCAAGTATTCTCCGGCGGTTAAGGTAGATGCACAGGAAATTCTGACTAAAGCTGGTAGCAAGAAAGGTAGCACGGCCTACCTCAGCTTTTCGGTGCAGCAGGGACCTGAGTCGTTTGTTGCAATTAAACCGGTCGTGAAAGTCTATACACGCCAGAAGAATCAGCGCTTACGACTGCGACAGACGGTTAATTTGGCAAGTCAGACGGTTAACCAGACGAATGGTCATCTTCTCACACTGGCAGAATTGGTACCAGATAATGCCGCGGTTAGGGCTTTAAACTACCAGCTAATTAAGCAACAAGCAGATGATCGTGGCCTCTCCATCACTCAATTAAACGAGTTGCTCAACAAAAGTTTTTTGTCAGAGACTAAGACAACAAACTTTAGTTATTCAAAAGAGGGCCTTGAAATTTCTGGTATAACTTTGGGTGCTGCAGAAGTCGCCCCTTTTATTGCGCCACAATATATTTTAGAAAGCGACCGGGTGCCTACAGCGACCGGGAAATTTATTGCGTTGACGTTTGATGACGGTCCAAACCCAGCGACAACACCAGCTATTCTAAAGACACTGGCAGAACAACAAGTAAAAGCCACCTTCTTCATGGTGGGAACCGGCGCAAGTGCCTATCCTGCGCTTGCCAAAGAGGTTTTAGAAAAAGGCCATGAGATAGGCAATCATAGCTATGATCACCCCCAGCTGAATACACTCTCTCCCGCACAGATGACCGACCAAATCACCAGAACAAACGATGCGATATACAGTGCAACGGGCAAACTAGCAGACTTCATTCGACCACCATACGGTGCCGTGAGCACGACAGTGGGTGCTACGTTACCGATGCCCTTGATTCAGTGGGACATCGACACAGATGATTGGGCAACCAACGATGTCGCGGCCATTATTGGTAAGGTACGTGCGAGCGCGCATCCGGGCGCAATCATCTTGATGCATGATACCCATCCGCAGTCTGTTGCGGCCCTGCCGGGGATAATTAGTTACCTCAAACAAGAGGGATATGAGCTCAAGACGGTCAAAGAATTACTGGGACAAAAACTACTTCCTGGCTATCAGTATTTCGGGCAAAATGATTACCGTCCAGCCTAGTTGACAAGGAGCGGCTCGTCAACTAGTATGCATATTTAGTGTTATAACGATGACCAGTTGAGGAGATTTTCTAGTGAATGATTTAAACGAGCCCCAAACGGGCATAAAAAAATATTTTGTGATTGCTTCGTTGCTCTTTGGGCTGTTCTTCGGTGCAGGAAATCTGATTTTCCCAATTCACCTGGGGCAGATGGCCGGTTCACATTGGTTGGTGGCCACATTGGGCTTCTTGACCGCATCCGTGTTGATGCCGCTGCTGGCCATCCTGGTGATTAGCAAGTCGAATGCCTCGGGTATTCGTGACTTGGGCAACCCTGCTGGCACCAAGTTCGCCTTATTGTTCATGATTCTGGTACAAGTAACGATTGGTCCGCTATACGCCACACCTAGGGTAGCCACAGTGTCGTTTGCCGTTGGCATCAAGCCACTTTTAGGTGGACAGCATTCGCAGCTAGCACTGTTGATTTACAGCGCGCTTTTCTTTGCGGTAGCGTTCTACTTTGCTAATCGTGAATCGACGATTATCGATACAGTTGGCAAAATCATGAATCCATTATTCTTGATATTATTAGCGACTTTGTTCGTTCTGGCCATGCTGAACCCGATGGGTAATCCAAATTTAGAGGCGGGACAGGCAAACTTCGGTAATGGCACCTATTTCAAGGGCTTTTTGGAAGGCTACAATACGCTTGATATGCTAGCGGGGTTGGTATTCGGGGGCGCCGTAGTCAACTCTGTTCGAGAGATGGGTTACCGTAAGAAGCGTGATGTTGAGCGCATTACAAGTTTATCGGGTATTTTAACCTTCCTACTGACCGGCTTAATCTATGTTGGCCTGATTCTGCTCGGAGCCATGTCGCTTGGCAAAGAGCAAATTGCGGCCGAAGGCGGAACCACACTGGTTCAAATAGTGCGGCACCTGATGGGCGAACCGGGACAATTGTTCTTAGCAGCGTTGATTATTCTAGCCTGTCTGACTACGGCCATTGGCCTATTAACTTCCTTCGCTGAAGACTTCCACCGCAGTTTTAGTAAGTTGAGTTACCGGGCATGGCTGACTATCTCAACGGTTGCTTCGTTTGGGGTAGCGAACATCGGACTGGAGAAACTAATTCGTTGGTCGGTTCCTATCCTGATGTTCCTCTACCCAATTGTGATCGTACTCGTCTTACTGGGGCTCACGGTCTACGATGCACCTGCTGCTAAGCAGCTCTATCGGGGGACGCTCTTGTTGACGATTGTTCCCGCCTTACTAGACTTTGTGGTGAAGTTACCGAAGCAAATTAGTGGTAGCGCATTTGGCCAAGCAATTGCCAATATTCAGAGCCACTTACCATTCTATGACATTGGCTTAACCTGGATTATTCCAAGCATTATTGGCTTTTTAATCTCGTGGATCTATTACATGCTACGCTATAGAAAGATTGGTCTAACAAAATAAATAGAGAAAAATGACAATGTGTTAACGACATTGTTTTTTATGTGGTAAAATAATAAATAATTGCGTCAATTGGTCTAGATGTTTCAACTAGAACGGTTTGGGTCCCGTTCATTTCTTGCCGGTTGGCTTTTAGAATGGGGACAAGAATGCTTTCAATTGAGAATGAATTTTTACAGGTTGAAATTAATGAAGTTGGGGCCGAGATTACTCATATTATTCAAAAAAATGATAATTTTGATTTTATTTGGAATGGTACCGCCTGGAAACGGCATGCACCAATTCTGTTTCCAGCCATTGGTCGTTCAAATGAGGACCAATATGTATTAAACGAGAAAACGTATCCGATGACGCAACATGGCTTTGCGCGCGACTATGCATGGACGCCGGTTGATAAGGGCGATGACCACGTGACACTCACTTTGACGGATAATCCAGAAACATTAGTGAAGTTTCCGTTCCAATTCTCACTAAGCGTGACATATCAGTTGAGTGAGTCAAATTTGATTACGTCATACGAAGTCATTAATAATTCAACGGAGTTAATGCCGTTTGCATTGGGCTCACATCCTGGCTTCAACGTACCAATGAATGGTGACCAGTTGGCCTTCTCGGATTATCAAATCACAGTCTCACCTGAGGTACCACAATTACAGAAGTTTGAGATTGGACCAGCACCTTTTAGAACCGGTAAAGTAGTTGATTTGACTGCCGGACGCGGTTCTACACTGCCGCTCACGCATGAGACGTTTGATGACGGACTGATTATTATTGCTAATCAGGGATTGACGGCAATCAAGTTAAGCAGTCCACAGTCCGAACACAGCATTGAATTGACGCTTGAAGACTTCCCGTATGTCACACTTTGGACGATGGAGAACGCCGAGGAACCATTTCTGTGTATTGAGCCGTTTAATGGATTACCTGATGTCCACGGTGAGCCAACCGATTGGCTGACGAAGGAGGGTAATGTGACCCTCGAACCGGGCTCTAAGTACAACGGTTCTTATATGATGAAACTTCTTTAAAATTTAGTAGGCATTATTGACCACCTAACCTCCGAGTAAAGAGAGCTTTAGGTGGTTTTTAATATTATTTTTCTTAAGAAATGACAATAATTCTTCATTTTCGTTAGTTTCTTGCTATAATACCGTTAGACATGAGAAGAATGAGGAACGTTCATGAGCGAGAATGATAAATCAACGATGACGCGGGCTGAGTTACACAAGAATGATAATTTGGCCAGAGAACCGAAAAAACATCATTTTCTGAGAAACATATTGATTGTGTTGATTTTGCTGCTGATTGGCTTTGGTACATATGCGGGTTATACATACTTTAGAGCGAAAAACGCGGTTGATAAAACATATGATTCTAAGAATGCTGTTAATGTTGATCCTGGCTTTTTTGATGGTAAGAATCCCGTTTCGATTCTGTTACTAGGTACAGATACTGGTAAGTTCGGTCGGAGCGATGAGATTTCAAATACCGATACAATTATTGTTGCGACGATTGATGCTCAGAATAAACGCTCAGCGCTGTTCAGTGTACCCCGTGATACGATGGCTGAGATGATCGGCACTAGCAGTTTTAACGTGCAGAAGATTAATGCTGCCTACAGTATTGGTAAGGCCAAGATGGCGATGAACACCGTTAGCGCCCTTGTGAATGTACCATTGAAGTATTATGTCGAGGTTAATATGGCCGGGCTTGAGAAGATTGTCAACGCGGTTGACGGTGTGGACGTTCAGGTACCATTCACATTTTCCTACGGCGGCTACACGTTTACGAAGGGCCCAATGCATCTGAATGGTGCACAGGCATTGGCGTATGCTCGGATGCGTTATGATGACCCCGAGAATGATTATGGGCGTCAGAAGCGTCAACGTCAGGTGATTAAGTCTATTGTAAAAAACGCAATTTCATTGAACACGGTCAAGAACCTGGAGACCATCCTTGACTCCTTTGAGGATAATGTGCGTACTAATCTAACCTTTAACAACATGATAAGTATTATGCGTAACTATACTAGTGCAGCGGATAATATGAAGAGTGATTATCTGCATGGTACGCCCGCGTTTATCGGGGATGCATCATACCAGATTATGGCAACGACTGAACTTCAGCGAATCTCGGACTTGATCAGGGAGCAGATGGGCCTTGAGACTGAGACATTGGATAATAATGAGACTTACCAGAATGAGCAGAATACAACGTTTGATTGGCACAGCGGTGTTTATACACAACCATTCACAATCTATTCGAAGAGTAATCCTGGTGTGATTTGGGATGGCACAAATTAATGGGTGAATTGATGATAGTGAGAATAGTTTCATTACTGATAGGATATGCATTTGGTAATATCTTGTCAGCTTTTGTGGTGGCCAAGTTTTTCGGCCAGCCGGCACCGACCGAGTTTGGCTCGGGCAATCCGGGTACGGCGAATGTTGGTGCTGTTCTAGGCAAAAAGGCTGGGATATTGGTACTAATTGGTGACTTGTTTAAGACACTCGTGGCACTCGTACTCGTCCAATTTATTTTCACAGCAGACGCAGAACTAGCAATGCTATATGCTGGCCTTGGACTGACCTTAGGCCATGATTTTCCAATCTGGCAGAAATTTAAGGGTGGTAAAGGTGTGGCAGTTAGCGTCCTGTTCATGCTGATTTTTGATTGGCGGCTCGGTCTAATCGAGCTTTTGGTTGCATTGTTTGTCTTGGTAGTGTCACAGAATCTCACTGTACCGCCAATACTCGCGTTGCTCCTGATGACGGCGCAGTACATGATGCGTGGTGATACGGAGACAATGTATGTTTTCCTCGTGTTGACGTTAATCATGATTTGGCAGTTTCGGACTGATTTGAAAGACTTGGTTCAAGGCAATGCGAAGAAGGTCGACATCTTGAAGTCAACGAAACAGAGATTTAAAAACAAGTAGTGACATGCAAAGAGTTGTTGCAGGGAACACAATTAAACAAGTTGTTGCAGGGAACACAATTAAACAAGTTGTTGCAGGGAACACAATTAAACAAGTAGTGACATGCAACGGGACTAGTTTCCTAATCTCAACACACAAAAACAAGAGTTAGTAAGTCCGTCGGACTACTAACTCTTGTTTTTTGCTATTTCTTCTCTTTGATGATATAAACCGGTCGATTCTTCACCTCAATGAAAATTTTGCCAATATATTTACCAATGATTCCGAGTGAGAGTAAAATAACTCCGCTAACCAGTAAGAAGATAGAGACCATTGATGGCCAACCTGCAGTGGGGTCACCATACAACAGAGTCCGAATGACAATTATAAATATTGCAACCAAAGATCCAATTGATGTTGCAAGACCGACCCATACTGCAATTGAGAGGGGTGCTTCTGAGAAGGAAATAATTCCATCGATCGAATACTGGAGTAATTTCCAGAAGGACCAACTGGTTTCACCGGCTACGCGGTCACGGTTCTCATATTCTAGGTACTTGGTTTTGTAACCAACCCAAGAAAAAATACCTTTCGAGAAACGATTATACTCAGTCACAGTGAGGATGGAGTTGACAACTTGCCTTGTCATAATCCGGAAATCACGCGCGCCATCAACAATCTCGGTTTCGGATATTTTGTTGATTAGTTTGTAGAACATTCTGGCAAAAAATGAACGAATCTTTGGTTCGCCAGCACGAGTAACCCGGCGTGAACCGACAACATCATAGTTGTTGTTTTCAATTTCTGCGAGCATTTTCGGAATCAATTCTGGTGGATCTTGTAGGTCAACATCCATAATTCCTACATAGTCACCAGTCACGTTCTGTAACCCTGCATACATCGCAGCCTCTTTACCGAAGTTGCGTGAAAAGGTCAGATAATGAACGTGGTCTGGGTCTAATTTCTGAACCTTGCGTATCGAATTAAGGGTGTCGTCACTTGAGCCATCATCAACATAGAGCAGTTCTATTTCGTAGTCTATGTTGGAAAAAACCTTACTGATGGCGGTGTAAAATAGCGGCACGCTTTCTTGTTCATTATAGCAGGGAACTATTATTGAAACTTTTTGTGTCATTAAAATATTTCCTCCACGTTAATAAATTAAGTTTATCATAATCGGCTGTTATGTTTACACAAGGTTTTTGACACACCTTTTAAATTACTTAAATATAAATTTGTCTTTAGTTTAGTAGCTTAAGTGTAGTATGATTTGTTTATAATGGTGGAGAAGAAGATATTTATGAATAAACTGACAATTGTTATACCTGCCTTCAATGAACAGGAAGTTCTGAAGACAACTTTGGTCACACTTCTTCAAATTGAAGATGACTTAATCAGCGAAAGTAAAATAGCAGAAGATTCAAATATTTTAGTCGTTGATGATGGATCTAAAGATAATACTTGGGAAATACTAAGAGAGTTAAATTCTGAAAATTACCGTTTTACTGGAATTAAATTCAGCAGAAATTTTGGCCACCAAGATGCTTTAGTGGCTGGAATGAGTGAAGCAATTGAAACGTCCGATATGATTGTAACCATCGATGCAGATTTACAAGACAACCCTAATGTCATCAAAATAATGGTTGATCGATTTAACGAAGGTAACGAAGTTGTCTATGGTGTCCGAAATAATCGTGAGCAAGACACGTGGTTTAAGAGAACTACCGCCCAGGGATACTATCGTATATTGAATATTCTTGGTGTTAAGGTCGTACCTAATCATGCAGATTTTAGACTAATGAGTAAGAGGGCTGTGGAGACACTACTTGAATATAAAGAAAGAAATTTGTTTTTACGTGGAATAATTCCAATGCTTGGATATAAAAGTGTAAAAGTTTACTACAAAAGAACACCAAGACTTGCTGGTGAATCAAAATATCCTTTGAAAAAAATGCTTGCCTTTGCTTGGGATGGTATTACATCGTTAACAATTGCTCCCGTGAGAGCGATCCTAATTTTGGGTATTCTGTTTAGTTTGTTTGGCATGATTGCATTTGTTTATTCTGTGATCGTCAAATTGATTGGTAAAGCAAATGAAGGATGGTCTTCATTAATGATTTCAATTTGGATTATCGGGGGCTTTCAGATGATTAGCTTAGGTGTAATCGGCGAATATATTGGTAAAGTTACAACTGAAGTGAAACACCGACCTAGATATACCATTGAAGAGAGAATTGGCAAATAATATAGCTAAAGGTGCGGTTGTCAATAATTCAGAGTTACTTGCTAAAAATTTCTTTTGTTGTTAGAATCACTTTAGCGAGATTTAGTTACAATTGAGTAGCGGCATAATTCAGTGGTCAGAGAACTAGTGGTTAGTGGGAACTAGGCAGATTGTGTCAGCGAAATACGATTATTTCTCGACGGGGGAAACCTCGATAACAATGTAGAGGGAGCTTTGCTCCGAATTTGGGTGGTACCACGACTTAGATATTAATTCGTCCCTAGTAGTTTTTTGCTACTAGGGATTTTTTGATGGAGGAAAAACATGGCAAAATTTGATATTATCAGCGATTTAGAATGGCGTGGAGCAATCAATCAGCAGACCGACGAGGAGGGGCTCCGTAAGTTGGTGGCACGAAAGGAAATTTCGCTCTACTGTGGCGTCGATCCCACGGGAGATTCCTTGCACATTGGTCACTTGATCCCATTCATGATTCTTAAAAGATTCCAAGAGGCCGGGCATCACCCGGTTATCGTTATCGGTGGTGGGACAGGCTCCATTGGTGATCCTTCCGGCAAAAACTCCGAGCGGGTGCTCCAGTCGATGGAGCAAGTACATCATAACGAGGTCGCTCTAACCAAGATGATGGAGCAACTTTTCGGCACAGAGAATTTCACAATAGTGAACAACTACGAATGGTTGTCCCAGATTTCCTTACTAGAATTCTTGCGTGATTATGGTAAATTATTCAATCTGAAAACCATGCTGAATAAGGAGGTTGTGGCCAGCCGGTTGGAAGTGGGTATTTCCTACACTGAATTCACGTATCAAATCCTCCAGTCGATTGATTTCTATGAGTTGAATAAGAATTATGGTGTCCAACTTCAGATTGGTGGAGCAGATCAATGGGGCAATATTACCGCGGGAACAGACTTGATTCATAAGCTGGGCGGCGCTGAGCAAGAGGCTTACGGTCTCACTATTCCGTTGATGTTGAAGTCCGATGGTACGAAGTTTGGTAAGACCGCTGGCGGTGCTGTTTGGCTTGACCCGGAGAAAACCACGCCGTACGAATTTTACCAATTTTGGATTAATCAAGACGACCGCGATGTAATCAAATACCTGAAGTACTTTACCTTCCTCAGTCATGAAGAAATTGATGCCCTCGAGGAGCAGGTGAAGACAGCGCCTGAGCAGCGTGCTGCCCAGATTAAACTGGCTGAAGAAGTTACTCGTTTTGTCCACGGTGAAGAGGCACTGCAACAGGCGAAGCACATCACACATGCGCTCTTCACGGGTGAGCTGAAGAATCTTACTTCAGCTGAGATTGAACAGGGCTTTAAGAACATGCCAAGTGCCACAATGACGCACGAACCAGTTAATATTGTTGAGTTCTTGGTCGATGTAACCAAAATTGAGCCGTCAAGGAGACAGGCCAGAGAAGATGTCCAGAATGGGGCAATCTATCTGAACGGTGAGAGACAAACTGACTTAGAATTTATCGTGGATCCAAGCGCCGCATTTGACGGAAAGTTCGTAATTGTTCGTAAGGGCAAGAAGAAATATACACTTGTGACGGTGGAGGAATAAATTCTTTTTTGTAACACCACCGTAAAATAGAACGCTTGCAATTTTATTAGTGTGACAGCAATTGACCTAAACCCTGTTGTAAGGGGATTCATATTGGTACGAACCTTAACTTGCCTGTAATTGCGCTGTAATGTAACTAAGTTATACTTAGTCTCGTTCGAAAAATAAGTTAACGAGGAAGATATTTTGAAATCCATTAAAAAAATTACTTTTACAGCAGTAGCTGCGCTCGCTTTAGCTGGCGTTGGCACCACGGGGTTAACTAGTTTCGCGGGGGTTACTAGTAACACAGTTGAAGCAACACCCAACACATCATTACAAACAAAATTAAACGAATTAAATCAAAAAGTAGCTAAGTTAAATAATCAAGTTTCAATGAAACAGGTTGAGATAAGTAAAATCAACACCAAGATTGAAAAGTCTAAGGCTGAAATAGCTAAGACTAAGTCAGAAATTAAAGCTGCTAAGAAGGAACTTGATGAGCGTAAAGAAGTTTTACGTGACCAAGTTGTTGAATTACAGAAAGAATCAAACAAGAGTGTTTCGGGCAATATCTATATTGACTATTTATTAAGCTCAGATAATTTCTCTGATTTGATTGGCCGTTCAATGGCTGTTGGTAAGATTAGCTCAGCTAATAAGGCTGCAATCGATGACGTAAACGAAGCAAAATCTAAGTTAAACGCTTTGGCGGAAAGTCAAGAAGCTGAACAAGCTAAGATTGTTGCTGCAAAGGCGAAAGCTGATTCAGAAATGACATCTCTGAAAGCTGCCAAAACTAAGGCAAAAGAAAGTCAAACTAAGTTACAACAAGAAATGTGGGACAACAGAAAAGAACTTGAGGCAAGGCAAAAGGCAGATTCTGCCAAGACACAGCAATTAGTGAAGACTGCTTGGAATGCGACAACAACGCAGGCTGCTAAGAGCTTTAAGGGTTCATCAAGCTTAATTCAAAATGCAGCACAATTTATCGGTGTTCCTTATGTTTCGGGTGGTCGAACACCTGCTGGCTTTGACTGTTCTGGTCTAGTTCAGTACGCGGCTAATATGGCTGGTATTTCATTGCCACGTGTATCACAAGATCAAAGTAATGTTGGTTCATATGTCAGCGTTTCACAGTTGCAAGCTGGTGATCTCGTATTCTGGGGTGGCGTTGGTAGTGCATATCACGTAGGTATTTACATTGGTGGTGGCCAATATATTCATGCACCACGACCAGGCCAAAACGTTAAAGTTGGTAGCGTGCAATACTTCACACCAAGCTTTGGTCGTCGTCTCTAAAATAAAATCAATCCAAAGTAAAAGAGCATTCCAGCTGGAATGCTCTTTTTATGTTATGTGGAATTTTTAATCAGTTCTTTAGGTATTCACTAGTACTCGAAAGCTAAGCGTGCTGTGGCACTACCTATTAACTGTGTTTCCCAGCACAACTTTCTCCGTCTAGTTCTTCAGCTTGTCACCACTTTGTGGTGAGCACCTGAATTCACTAGTGCTCGAAAGCTAAGCGTGTTATGGCACTACCTGTTCCATAGCTGTCTCATCTGATCAAGGATATCAATCACATCCCTGGTATAGAAGAGTGATTCGTTTGTAGTCTCTTTCCTAATAATCTTGTTCATATTCGCAATTTCGTAGTTCATCGCCTCAGCCGACTCGCCTGATTCGATTGTCTCCACGGAGCCATCATTGTAGTAAATTTTAGCAACATCTGACCGTGGATAACCGTCGACTGTAATGTAGCCATTTTCAAAAGCAACGATGCCAAGTTTCGGCATCTTGGCCTGGAAGGTGAGCGTAACGGCGGCCATCTCTGAATTCTTATTCTGGAGAATTGTAACAGATTGCTCATCAACCCCAGTTGAGAATGGTTGCATAGTGGATGCAACAACCTGCGGCTGTGCGGTCATGAACCAACGTGCAAAGGATACAGCATACGTCCCGATATCCAGTAGAGCGCCTCCTGCTAGTGCTGGATTAAAGAAGCGGTTTTCCGGATTAGGTTCCTTGTAGCTGCCAAAAGGCGCCTGGATCATCTTGAGTTTACCTAATTTGCCAGAAGCGATGATTGAATGTAATTCACGGTAGAGTGGCATATTGAAGATTGTCATGGCCTCTGTTAATACAAGTTGCTTCTTTTCGGCGAGTTCTATAGCTTCTTGCAACTCCTGACTATCAATCGTGATTGCCTTTTCTGACATGACATGCTTGCCCGCATGCAGAGCTTTCAGGATGTACTCAATATGTTGCTTGTTTGGTACGGCAATATAGACGACATCGAGTGCCGGGTCCGCTAACATTTCATCATAGTCACCATATGCTTTCTCGATCCCGTATTTAGTTGCAAATTCTTCAGCCTTGGTCGTTGTTCTAGATGCTACAGCGCAGAGTTTGCTATCGGGCTGGTTGAAGCTTGCGGCAAAGTCGTGCGCAATGGCTCCTAATCCAACGATCCCCCAATTTAAGTTCTTCGTCATCTTGGTTCTCCTTTTGTTTGATTGTTATCCAAGTTCATTTTACCACTTGCTAACTAAAAAAAATTCCACCATGCGGTGAATTTACCACAGTTGGAATTATTACTTAGATGAACCTATTTCACGAAAATATAGCGTGCCGATTTGAGGCTAATCTGAATTTTACGGTTACCAGCTTGAACTTCGACTGGACCGTCAAATGGTTGGTGGCGCAGCACGGTGAGCTCTTCACCGATATTTAGTCCTAGCTCACCAAAATACATGAGGAATTCGTGATTGTCCATCACGCGCACAATACTGACCGTTTGATCGTTCGGTACATCTGCCAAAATCATTACGTCGCTTTCGACTTCTTCAACAGAATTCCCAGGTACGATACCACCGTGTGGGCAACGTGCAGGCTTCTCAAGGAAGACGTTAAGCCGATCGGCTAGTTTCGAATCGGTGGAGTGCTCCAGCGTGTCTGCTGCCCGGTGAACCTCCTCAATGCCATAGCCAAGCTTTTGGTAGAGGAAAATCTCCCACAGGCGATGTTTGCGCACCATCTCGGTTGCCAGTAGTCGGCCTTCCTTGGTCAGTGATATCTCATTATATGGCGTGTGGGTCACGAGGCCTGATTTGGTCAGGTTAGCCATCATTTCGGTCACGGACGGTGCACTCACCTGGAGTATATCCGCGATATTCTTGTTTGTAATCTTCTGCCTGTCGTAACTGAGTTCAAAAATCGTTTTTAAATAATTTTCTTTATTTGATGAGAGTGTCATTTTGCTACCGCCTTTGCCCTATTATAACAAATCATTCTACTTCTAGAAATTAATTAACGCACCAACGATTGTCGTTACCGCAAGGGCCACAGTAAAGATGGTTGCGTTTTGAATCGAAGTGGGGAAGGTTGTCTTTTTGTCTTGTTTGTTGGCAAAAAGTTTGACGTTTGGATAAATTTTCAACAAGGTAAAGAATGTTAATAAACTAGTGATTGGCAAGAATTTTAAGATCACTGCGACAATTAGTGCCAGGTAGGGGCTCAAGGCGAGAAATTCATATGTGAGTACTGCAAGCTTTTTACCAGCCATAATGGGAAAAGTCAGGCGGTGATTCTTGATATCAGTCTCCATGTCAGACAGATTATTGGCGAGCATCACGTTGCCAATGTAGCAGGCGATAGGGTACGTGGCCACCGCAAATGCAGCAACGGCGATCAGGGAACCGCTAAACGTAAAGTTCCAATGCTGATCAATTTCTAGACTCAGTAATGCTGCGTCATTTAGGTTGACGTAGGCAAAGATAAAGGGAATACCGAATCCCATGGTCACCCCAGAAAATACTTCGCCTAAAGGAAGGCGAGACAGTGGTAGCGGACCGAACGTGTAGAAGATACCGATGATGAAGCACAGCCCGCCAAGCGCTAGTAACAGTAAGTTTGTCTGTGTGACAAGGTAGATGCCGATGGCACTGGCAATGACGAGCCCCACGATGATATAGGTGGCAGCAGTCGCAACAGAGATATGCTCACGGCCGAGAAGATTAATGTTGTCACGGTAGTTTTGATCCTTTGCCTTGACGAAATCCATGGTATTGTTAATCTCTGTTGTCACGATATCGAACGTGAACATAGCGATGAAGAAGAGTACGGTATTCACCCAATTTAGGTTACCAAAGTAGTAGAAAGTGAACGAGAGTCCGACAATAAACGCAAGCACAGAGAGCGTTTTGGTACGAATCTCGATAAATTCCAGAAAATTCTTTAATGACATGTTGTAAACCTCCAATACACAATGATAATGCAAATGTTACAAAATTAACACATAAGATTGTATACAATCTAATTCTAATATGTTAAACTTTATTTGTAAGCGTTTTTAGAAAAAACAATGGAGGTTTTTACAAACATGACAAGTTATGATGCAATGAAGAAGATTTCGGTTAAGACAGCAATTAACGAGGGCGGCCGTGAGGGTGTTTCCTACACCCCAAACAAGTCTTTTGAAGTGAAGACTTCAATGACAGAAACACCAGACACAGTTACACCAGAACTACTTTTTGCGGCTGGATTTTCTGCCTGCTTTAACGGTGCAATGAGCTTCCCACTAGAAGCCGATGGCAAGGGGGACTTGCCACGTAAGTTACGGGCTGAGGTTAGCCTCTACAATGGTGTTGGCACAGACTTTAAGTTACGCGTAACTCTAATTGGTCACATCGAGGGACTCAGTAAGGATGAGACACTGTCTTACATGAAGAAGGGTGAACAAATTTGCCCATACTCAAAGGCAACAGCTGGCAACATCGAAGTTGTGTTAGAAGCTGAGTAAATTCACCACCTGATAATTAGCTAAAAACGAGATTAACACAAGCGGCATTGAGCCGGGGAAAACTTTGTGATAATCTCGTTTTTTATTGTTATTTGGTGATTGATTGTGGTTTGAAATGGGTCTGCAAGTAGTATTGAACGTACAGGAACTGGTTGATTCGCCGCTTGAGATCGGCCGGGACATCTGGTGTATAACTTTGCTTATACCAAAAGATGTCATTGAGACCGAAAATAGGTAGCTTGGCTTGTTGATCTAGTAGTAACTGCATGTACTGATTACCTTGCCAGCCTGCGTGTCTAAAGATTTCTGGCAGAATGTACATTGGTGAGATATTGGGCCCCGCGCCTGAAAGGTCAGTCTTCATTAACTTCTTTGCGCTAGCATTAGCCCACATTACATATGGTGTATCGAAATAGTTTCTGTAGCCGGCCACACTTCCTTGGTCAAGGTCAATGCCCAGCATCTGGTACGTGCTATTATTTGCACCACCCCATGGCTTGTGATCACCGTAGAAGGCGAGGATGACGGGTGCATCTTCACCTTTCAGCTTATTAATGAGGTTCAGGAGTGCCTCGTTTGTCTGACGGATACCGGTGAGGTAGTTATTGATAATTGCGTAGTCTTCTTTGTTATAACCATCCTGCCACTTCACTAGTGGTGTACCCGTATATGTCGTCTTATATGGGCCGTGGTTCTGGTATGTAACGGTCTGGTTGAAGAGGAACTTACCATTATTGGTTGCCTGCTTAAATTGCTGATAGAGGTCGTTAAAGACTAATTTGTCAGGCACGACAGGTTCGTTTGAGACATTCTTATTGTAATAATTCTCCTTATAATAGAATTTGTCAAAACCGAGATATTTTTTAGTATTTTGCCGATTATAGAACCAGCCATAGCCGGGGTGGAGAGCAAGTGTCGCGTAGTTCTGTTCCTTGAAATAGTGCACGAAAGAGTTCTGGTTGTGCGTGAGTGGGGGCAGTGTACTGTATCCCGTTAGAAGTTTACGTTCAGTATCTACCGTACCGCCACCGAAAATCGTTGTTGTGAGATCACCCGTTAGTGACTGTGCCTGGATTTCACGCAGGGGGGCATAAACTGACGGATCGATGTCAATTTGGTTGTATCGGTCAAAGTCAGCGTAGGCCTCTAATTGGATTGTTAAGATATTGATTTTTTTCTTAGCGGGAATAGCTTTATAAGTGTATTGTGCTAATGTCTTCTCGGCCTTCTGCTTAGCATATCCTTTGGGCTCTTTAATTTGGTCTTCGCCAATTGAATGCAGGAATGAGTAAATTGGCCCGGCCGTCATATAGCGATTGGTACCGTTCCATATGTTGCCGTATTTAACGTCTGATGCGGCCGTATAGCGCTCATTATCCTGGTAGAACTTGTTGAAGGCCACGATGAAAAGTAAGACACTGAGTACTAGTCCGGCGGTGCGTAACCAGGGACTGAGCGCCGTTCTTTTGACCAGTAATCCAATCAATACACTGAAAAGTACGAACGCAACAATTAGGAGAATAACTTTGTAGGGTGGCATGTAGCTGTAACGGGTGCCCATATTCTGCGCTTCACCTGCTAGAGCAATGTCGCTGTATTTAAAGGGAAAATTACGGTATTTAAGCATGAAGAGATTGACCAGACCGATAATGAGGTATGGTAACGCCCCTAGCAGACTGGCGACAGTGAGCGATCTAAAAAGCAGATAGCAAAAAATCATGGTGATAAAGACCGGGAACATATTAGCAAGGAAAGGCCGCGGGTGGAATAAGATTGCGGTGACCATCTGAAAGTTGTACTGATCCCCGGCAATGGTAGTGATCACAAAGGTAGCAAATGTAGCCAGGTAAATTAGAATAAGGCCATCCCGCACATTGAGTGCGAATGTATGCCACCAGAAATGGCTGTAGGTGGGATAAATTTTACCAGCATGATAGATTTGAATCGGTGCTTTAAACTGCTTTTTCACCCGCTGGATAAAACTCCGCTGAAAGGAAGGGGTAACCAGGATTCGACTAGCATCTGTTAATGGTGTCACAAGTGGCATATATGGTTCACCAGAGAGCCCCTTGACATCAATGTCGATTCCATAGAACTGTTGTACTTGCCCATCCAGTAAGATTTGTAATAGGAAGTTCGGGAGGGGTGCAATGATGGTCTCTGGAAGCATGAATTGCGTGCTGTGTTTTAGTTTAAGCGGCTTAATGTGTGTAGCCCAGTCAGCTTCTGACCAGTCACTCTGTTTGAGAAATTGCCAGAGCTGAGTGAGGTAGCGTTGCTCCCGCCAGATATGCAGTTTGAAGAGACAAAAATAGAAAGCCGTCGTTACCAGAAGCCACCATTTGGTTGGGTGGTACTTAATGTATTGCCAGAGTATGTGTAATGTGAGGTTTTTGTGGCTGAGAACTTTAATATCTTGAATCATGGAACTCCTTATTTTTGTTGGATTTAGCCGTTGCAAACAGCTACTTATTTAACCATTATTGTAGCACGAAAATATCTGGACAAATTGTTTATTGATAATAGTTGACGATTATCTAGGTAATTAGTAAGATTGTTGGAGGATTTATGCCACTTTAGCTCAGCAGGTAGAGCATCACCATGGTAAGGTGGGGGTCGCCAGTTCAAATCTGGCAAGTGGCTTAATGAGGTTTTTGTTAATCGGGCAGAAGTCGAGTAAAGAA
>NZ_AZCV01000002.1:80696-158416 GCF_001434555.1 Amylolactobacillus amylotrophicus DSM 20534 | reverse complement strand
GGGGGACCCCGAGCCATTAAAATACGGCTTGGCCGGAAAATGGTCTCGAAGAGTTAGTGATGAACATCGGTTAGTTTACTCTATCGAAAGTGAGATTATTTACATCTATTCCGTCAAGGATCACTACTAGGAGTGGCTTTATTCGAAAGCGCTAGGAGTAATATCCCATTCTTGATACTTATTTTTAAAGGCAACAACTGGAACTAGGTTATCAGACCTAGTTCTTTTTTGCTTTAAGTTGGTGAATGCTATGGTTTGCATTATAATTAAATATAGACAAGGAAAATATTCATGAAACCAGCTACTTTCTCCATTAGAGCGTCCCTTGGACGTTTTGTCAAAAATATGTTCATGCTTGATGGTAGAACTGCAAGACGAGATTATTGGTGGCCGCAGGGACTCGTTTTAGTGTGCATGAGTATTTTAATTAGCTTAATCTACAGCCAATACACAGGAAAGTTGGCTGACGCAACTGATTTTATGCGGATTGTCATTTTTGCACGCTTGATTGGCTATAGCGCCTTAATTCAGGCTCTCGCCAAAATAATTAGTCTGGGCTTACAGGTTAGAAGGTTGCATGACATGGATAAATCGGCATGGTATCTGTTACTACACTTTATTCCATTGATTGGCTGGATAATAATACTAATTTTGTCAATGTATCCGAGTGAATATCATCAGAATGTTTACGGTGAAGAGACGGATACAACAAATGTTGGTGATGAACGGGAGTTTTCACCGTCACGAGAAGGAGCGAAATAAGTTGGATCAAATTGAAAAAACACAAGTTCAGCAGGTAGCAATGCTCGTTAGACGTAAGATGGAATCCGATCAATCTGGTCATGATTACGAACACGTCCGGCGAGTAGTCCGTAATGCACAGTACTTACTGGACAAAGAGAAGAAGGCGGATGATTTCAAGGTTTTACTTGCTTGCTATCTCCATGATTTTTACGATGAAAAGTTGGTACAGGACGTTACGGCAGAGAAAGCTAATCTGCGCCACATACTTGTGCAACAATTTGAGATTAGCTCAGATACGATCAACGATATTTTTCAAATAATTGATCAGATGTCCTTCGCGCATAATCTGGCTGAGACCCATAAATTATCGCTTGAAGGGCAAATAGTTCAGGATGCAGATCGGCTAGATGCCATTGGGGCAATTGGGGTCTTTCGTGCAATTAGGTACGGTGTCGTACATGGCATTGCTGATTATGACAGCACTCTAGAACCGCGGGAAGAGCTTACGCAGGATAACTACCGTGAAGATACAACCATCATTAATCATTTCTATGAGAAATTATTTAAGCTTGAAAAGCTAATGAATACGAAGGCAGCGAAGAGGATTGCACGTAGCCGAACCAAATTAATGCAAGAATTCGTGAGTGAGTACGAAGCAGAATATCGTGGAGAGAAATAGAAAAAGTCTGTGCTGAATAATGAGCACAGACTTTTTTGGTTTTAATGTGGAATGGCGTAAAAATTAGTACCGTTCAGGTATTTTTTACCGGCAGTAAGATCGTACATTACCATGTTATAGTCGGCCAAAATTTTACGTTGAGCTTTCGTTAACTTAGATTGTGTAATATATTTGCCCGAATCAGCCATATACTTACCTAATTCAGCGGCCGGAGTCTTTAGGGCAATCTTGGTCATTAACCCATAGAAAGGCGAGACTTTTGCGTCAGTTTTTGCGAAAAGAAGTGGGTTAAGCATGTTCGGTGAGACTACGGCTTTACCGACATTCTTTTCTTGGAAATTGGAGTAGATAAAGTAATCGGACTGATGCAGAACGTTGTCGTACTTAGCGTGTTGTTGTTCATTATTCTTCTGCCAGTTATAGATACCTGGTAAATGATCGCCATATAAGACGACAGTCACCTTTTGCGGTAGCTGATTCAGTTCCTGGATGAAATTCGCAGTCTCCTTGTCCGTAATGTTGACTCCTTTTGTGTATGTCTCTAGACTTGCCACTGAACTTGCGGAAAGATTAGTATCCAGCTTTATTTTACTGTCATAGTAATTGCTCAGGTAGGGCACGTGGTTCTGCATTGTGGACAACTGAATAATTTTATTCTTGTTGTTCTGGCGGAGTATTGCCAAGACATTCTTATACGAGGCAGCGTCACTGACATATGGGTTATTGCCAATTTTAGCTGAGTATTTCAGAGGGTCGGTTCCGGCTGTTTGTGCGTAGAAACGCTGGAAACCCAATTTCTTGAACGCTTTGTTACGCTCATAGGTTTGGGTCGTGAAAGGATGGATGGCGATTCGTTCGTCAAAAGAATTGATAATTGTTGGGAAGAAATCCAGCTGAGGGACGAGAAAGGAATATGGAATAGACATCGAGGGCGAGAAATTATTCATCGAAAGACCAGTAATAGCCTCGAACTCAATGTTGGCAGTCCCGCCGCCGTATCCATTCGAGAAGAAGAGCCCACCGTGATTATTGGCTTGGTAGTTTGTGATATTTGGCAGTGGGTTACTGGTTAATTGAACACCAGGAATACGTGCTGGATTTGCGAGCGACTCACTGAGAATATAAATAATAGTTTGGTCGTTTATCTTATTCTTACGTGTTTGGTTGAGGGATTGAGCAACTTTAGTATATTTGTACGCTAGCTGTTCCATCTTGCTCTTGCTGTAACCGTGTGGCTGTTCCATTGCAGTGACTTTCAGCATGCTGGCAAAACCAACCAGGGTGCCATTGGTTCTGTAATGCCCGATTGGCACAATCATGGAGAGGGTGCTGTAATGTGCGGCACGCATTGCCGGATTCTTGGCGACATGCGTACCGGTAGTGTTCCAGCTTACAGTTTGAGTTGGTAGGAAATTGACCCAGAAAACAAGGTAGCTGACGCTGACGATAATTAGCCCTAGTCGTACTGGTAATTTAGCGTGTAATTGGAGGTTAAAGCGTTTCTGGATAAGCCAAATGAACCCTAATAAAAGGACGAGACCTAAGATGACGCCCACTAGGTAGGTAGCGTTAATCATGCTAATCAATTCTGGAAGAATAACAATATTTTTTAAATCTAGTGGGGTGATCGGTTCATTTCGTAGTAGTACCTTTTGCATATTCGCGTAAGCTACAAGAATCACGATGAGGCTGTAGATACCAAGGGCCAAATAGACACGTTTCACAATTGCCACGACGATCATGTAAATCGCCAGTAGAAATGTCAGATTAATCAAACTCAACCACAGTGAGCCTGGACCGGTTACCATCGTGCTCAGTCTAAATGAATAGTTGGAGGCTTGGATAATAAAGTAGGAGCTGGGAATAACAATTGACGCAGCAAAAAGATGTGGTCGCGTCAGTCGGTGTTGTCTGATCCACTCGATGGTCGTAATCAGTATGAAGGTGAGCAAAATTCGGATGATGAGGAGGGCGCTGGGATTAGTAATTCCAAGTAGGTTAGTTGCTGCGACCATGCCGGTGTTCCACCAGATTGTGTTAATTTCAAAGTTGAGCGAGCCGACAATTAGGATTCCCGCAATTAAAGGCAAGGATAACTGGGCTTCTAGGTCTTTGAGTAAATGAGGTAGTCTAACGATAATTCCTAGACTGAAGCTGAACAGCACGCCAAAGATCGCCACTAGATAAAGGAGATTAAGTCGGTTTGTGCGGTCAATAATTACAAGGCCTAAAAGCAGTAACAGCAGGTTAATACCAATTAATAGCCAACGTTTATTCTTGGTTAAGGTCAGGAACCACTTGGTAAAGAGGGGACTAAGCAGCGCGAGCCAGAAAAGGATGAAGGTGGGATTGTTTATCTTCCAGACAAAGTTAAAAGCGGTGCTTAATTTGGCAAGCGAAAGGGCGGAGCTAACTAGGCTGAGGTGAATGATGAATGTAAATACACTGTAAGTGAGGAAAAAGAGTAGGATACGGTAATAGTATTGCTTGTTTTTAACCTGGGACAATAGAGTCTCATGGCGGGAGCCGAGGATAAAGGAAATTCCTAGGATTATTGCAAACTCCAACACAAAGAGGTAACGCGAGCCCCGAAAGGTGATTGCGGTGGGTGTCGCTGGGTAAAGTGAATTATAGGCAATTGCTAGAACTGCTATTAAGCCTACGAATATATTGAGTAATGAAGCTTGAATTTTTTGTACCAAACTAGCTGTTTGCATTAATGTAATCCTTTGATTTCATTCGTTGAGTTTGATTATAGCATTTTTAGAAAAACATTTGGCAACTACAGAATATAAAAAGGGTGGGTTCAGAAGAACCCACCCTTAGTATTACTTACCAGCTAACTATGTGTTAATGCTCTGTTAATCAATCTTAATCTGATTTGCGTCATCAGATTTCTCAGTTGCTTTTGGTAATGTGACGGTCAAAACGCCACCCTCGTATTTAGCAGAGATAGCTGACTTTTCTACGTCTGGAAGGCGGAATTGCCTTGATACATGGCCAATCGAACGCTCGTTGTGAATGATGTTCCCATCTTTATCACTCAAATCTGAGAATGACTCACGAGAACCAGAAACACTAAGAACGCCGTTTTGGTAATTTAAATTAATCTTATCCTTTTGCATTCCTGGCATGTCAATCTTGACTACGTACTCCTTGTCGGTTTCAGCGATGTCTGATTGCATAATATTTGCTAATGATACATTAGCAAAGTCGTCTCTAGGGAAACCGAAGAAGTCATCGTTAAACCAATCATTAAACCGATCCAATGGATTTCTATTACTACGATGCATTAATTCATTTGCCATATTGAAAACTTCCTTTCTTTCAACCTACATATATATTGTAGGAGCTATTTTACCGGGATTCAAATATTTTGCACTTGCTATTTTTGCTAAAATAATGTAATTTTGATATAGCAAATACGAACACTTGTTCGCGAAAAGGGGTGATAATTTGTATGATTATCGTTATGAGCCTAAACGCCTAATCTTCATGATTGATAATAAATCATTCTATGCCAGTGTCGAGAGCGTGGCCTTGGGGTTGAATCCGTTGAAGACCAAATTGGTAGTCATGTCGACCCAGAAGAATACTAATGGCGGCCTCGTCCTAGCTGCCTCGCCGATGGCGAAGAAGAAATACGGAATCAAGAATGTGATGAGACAGCGCAACTTGCCAACCAAGGAGGAGGCGCCAGACCTAATTTACGTCGAGCCCCACATGAACCTTTACATCCAGAAGAGCATGGAGATTATTGAGATATTTCGGAAATATGTGGCTGACGAGGACCTGCACGTCTACTCGATTGATGAGAGTATCTTAGACATGACCAACTCATACCAGTTGTTTGGTAAGGACCCGTTTGAGGTGGCGCGGAAGATTCAATTAGATATTCGTAATCAGCTCGGTATTTACACGACTGTAGGTATCGGAGAGAACCCGCTTTTGGCGAAATTTGCACTGGACATCGATGCAAAGAAAAGGGCAACAATGATCGCCTTCTGGCATTATGTGGAGGTGGCAGATACAATCTGGCAAATTTCTGATTTAACGGATGTTTGGGGAATCAATAAACGAACTGCAGCCCACCTTGAGAGAATTGGTATTCACAATATGTACGAGTTGGCACACACTGATCCGGTCAAACTGAAGAACGAATTTGGCATAATCGGTGAACAGCTTTTTGCAATGAGTTGGGGGGTTGATCGGAGTTTAATTCGGGATAAATATATTCCGCAAGCAAGAAGCTATGGTAATTCACAGGTTTTACCACGAGACTACTTGGTGCAACGTGAGATTGAAATCGTGATTAGGGAAATTGGCGAACAGGTCGCCGCCAGAATTAGAAGTCGCAAATTACAAACGGGTCTCGTCAGCTTGTGGATTGGTTTTTCATACAAAAGTAGTACGGGTAAGAAGCGTTCGGGTTTTCGTAAGCAACAAAAAATTAGTTATACAAATGACAATAAGGAGTTAGTTGAGGAGCTACTAGCCCTTTTTCGGAGTAATTGGCATGGGGAAATTGTACGAAATATTGGAGTGGACTATGGTGACCTGATTCCAGAACAAGTAAGTCAATTAAATCTGTTTGTGCAACCGCAGCAGTTAGAGAAACGGAGCAAACTGGATCGGACGGCTGATCAGATTAGAAAGAAATTCGGTTTGAAATCTGCCGTTAAATTAAGTAGCTTAGCACCTGGGGGTACAGCGATAGAACGTGCCGGCCTTGTCGGGGGCCACAATGGTGGTAATAGTTATGAGTGATTTTGATCGAATGTTGGACGATTTTTTTAAGAATTATCAGGATCGTGGTATGAAGAAATGGGCAGGTTTTTATTTAAGTGATCACACACAAAAGATTGAACAAGAGGAGCAGCAAAATAATAAGGTAATAAAGAGTCGCCCGATTCAAACTGCAGAAGAGGTTGGTATGCTGTTGTTCCAGGCATTTGAGAATCATCTAGAGGTGGATATCCAATTGAAACAAGTTGACGTAAATGGTGTAATTCCTGCAAGTATCGTGGGCTTTGTTGGTGGTTATCAGCAAGATAATGTTGTGATTAATGACCAACAGATTAAATTTGAAGATATTAAGAATATTCAAATTAGAACTGAATAGGAGCACAAAATAGTATCTGGCCTGAAACTAGTCATTTTTTTTGGTATAATCGAACATGACTTTATGAGGGATGATTACATGAATACACCAAGATCACGTGAAGGTAATATGGTTCGCGGAACCATCTACCTAATAGGATACTTTATTATTTTCGGTGCGAGAAGGTTGGCAGTAGTTGATGGCAAGGTACGCCTTTGGGGCAGCATTCTCTTTTTGTTGCTAAGCCTAATGATGTTGATTTTCTACATCTACCGCTTTAATCGCGAATCGCGCTACTTTGAGCGTTCAGACACCACACTGCCGATATCGGACCATTTCGGTCAACTGGTATTGATTACCACGCTAATATTTATTGTGAGAATGGTAATCAACTACATCCAATTGGCGCAGGGCATAGGTTATACCAGCATTCAAACAGCATATCATGCCGGGGATTCCGCTGGATTATTTTGGTTCTTTATTTTCTCCGAGGGAATCATCATAAGTACACTACAACAATTTCTGACCACTGGCTTTTTTTTCAATTATTTTTTCCGTCAAAATACGCTGATTAAGGCCATCATGGGAGTTATCTTTTCTGCACTGATTTTTGCCTTACTAAACTTTTCAAGTATACCGTTAATTTTTATTAGCGAGCTACTTATTGGGGGCTTGCTAGCGTGGTCGTATCTTTCAACGCAAAGTCTTTGGGTACCCGTCTTGCTAGCAATATTCAATGGTGTGTTAACCGTGGTACTCCTTTAATTATTTACAGAAAATCCTCTCAAACCATTAAAAGTTTGAGAGGATTTTTTTTGAGGAATTATTTAGACTGCTCTTGTTGAATAAATGTCAGTATTTCAAAGGCAAGTGTGAGTTTATCTTGGTCTGCTAATTCGATCTGCTTACTGTTCGTTAATAATGTTACTTTATTGTTTGGTTGATCAAAGCCGCGCCCATTGTCAACGCTGTTGGCAATGATTAGGTCAGCGTTTTTGTGTGCTAGCTTTGTCTTTGCGTTTGCTACAAGATTAGTAGTTTCTGCTGCGAAGCCGGCGACATATTGACTAGCATTTTTCTTTTGCCCTAACTTTGCTAGTATGTCAGTGTTCTGAACTAGATGAAGATCTAATGTGGTCGAATTATCCTGCTTCTTTATCTTCTGATTGCTAGTATGTTCAGGACGGAAATCTGCCACGGCAGCAGCCATGATGATAATGTCCGCTTGTTGAAAGTGATTAGCCATCGCGGTTGCCATCTCTTGTGCCGAGGAGACGTGGTCAATCTTTACTGCTGGTAGGGTGGGCAAATCCTTCGTAGTAACTAGTGTTACCGCTGCTCCAAGGGCTGCAGCAGCGTTGGCCAAGGATGTGCCCATCTTGCCAGAGGAGCGGTTAGTTAGCAAGCGAACAGGATCAATCACCTCGCTGGTTCCACCAGCCGATACTAATACACGTTTTCCGGTTAGAATCTTATCTTGCTTAAACGAATTGATAAAGAGCTGAATCACGGATAATTCGGGTAACCGGCCCACCGCAGCATAGCCCTCAGCTAGCATTCCTTCAGCCGGCTGCAACAGCGTAAATCCTGTGTCTGCTAAACGGGCAATGTTCAGTTGTGTTCTTTTATTGAGCCACATTTGGTCATTCATCGCTGGAACTAGTAATTTTGGTCCATTGAAAGCGAGGAGCGTTTCCGTCACGATGTTGTCTGCCAGCCCTGCAGCTAGTTTAGCAATCGTGTTTGCCGTTGCGGGTACAATGACGGCAACGTCCAGCCAGTGGGCAAATTCCACGTGATCAATGTGTTTTGCATCGGCTGAGATGCCCACTCCATCGGTCAAAACAGGATTTTTGCTCACGGTTGCGAGCGTTAATGGGGTGACGAATTGTTGTGCTGACTTGGTCATGGCAACACGAACTTCAGCGCCACCACGAATGAGGTCTCGAATTAATTGAGGTACTTTGTAGGCAGCGATGCCGCCGGTGACCAAAATACCGATGTGTTGCTGTTTCATTTAAGTGCTCCTTCGAATATTGCTAATCGAGTTAATTATAGCAATATATGTGGAAAAGTCCTATTTTACCTCACAAAAAATCCCCATACCGAGTAAAGCAGGCATGGGGATAAATTTAGTTATTTAGTTAGATTAATCGAAGGTTAACGAAGTTTAGAGAAAATCGGTTAATTCTGCTGCGGTATAACGTGCGGAAGAAATGGGTGTTTCAGCTGCTTCACCGACTGCTAGTGCCACAACTGGCACATAGCGAGTCTTATCTAGTCCGAGTGTTTGAACTACTTTGTCTGCTGCGTAACCTGCAATGGGATTGGTATCGTAGCCGTGGGCACGGGCAACCAGCATTAGCTGCATTGCAGCCATGCTGGCATCAATTGTCGCATCCATCGTGAGAAATTCGGGTGTAGCGCTCTCGTATAACGGCAAGAATGTCTTGAATACCTCATCCCGTTTCTCGGGCGTAATACGTCCTTCCTCGGCCGCTTTGTTCCAAACATCACGGTATGATTGATACGATAGTGTATCGCCTAAGACGAAGATCATTGCTGCACATGAATCTAACTGCGGGTAGTTAAACTTCATCATGAAGGATTTGGCTTTATCTTTGCCTTCTGGCGTGTCCACAACTACAAAGTGCCAAGATTGGAGGTTGCAGGCTGAAGGAGCAGTGGTGGCCTCCTTAATCATTGCCTGTAACTCCTCGCGGTCAATCTTCTTGTCAGGGTTGAATTTCCGGACCGAATGCCGCTCGAACATTACCTTACTGAAGTCATTTAAAACAAGTTGTTGGTCCAAAGTTGTAGTAGTCATAATTGGTACTCCCTTTCACATATAATCGCTTACTTTGTGATTACTATAACTCATCTACGAGAGACGTTCAATCGTTTGTGCCAATATTCACAAATATCTCGAGTTATTTTTTTTAGGCAAATCCTTTGCACGAAAAATAAAATCAGTGCATACTGCGGGTGATTTAGATGATAATAGTAGTTTTTCAACTGGAGGCACTGAGATGAGCGAGGTAGTCCAAGTTAATGGCAGAGTGATTCCGGACCTAGTAATACCCGCAGATTTTACACTTGTCCGAGAAGAGGAGCACGTCCGCAATAAAGAAAATGTAGTGGTGTTGCGGTATCAGGCAGAATAATCCATTGAGCCGAATAACGAACACGTGACCGTGATTTACGGTGCTGATGGGCGCTTACTCAGCTACAATCGATGCGTTGTCATTTCGCCAGCTGAAGGCTCCCGATGCATTGGCGTGAGGAGAATTGACGGATGGATGAATTTCACTATGAACAAACGGTTAAACAATTGGGTAAATTGAACGAGCGCTTGCGCCAGCTGACGGAGACCGACTATGCCACTGCAATGTACAAGGGTTATAGCGCTAGTGGTCTGACGTTGGCGGAAGTACAGGCAGAGATTTCGGCGACCGAGAGTCAGATTAGCAGACTGGAAGAACGCCTTCAGGATTTACGCTAAGAGACCAGCTAAAAGAAAAGCAGCATGTACCAAGGTGCATCGAGGCTAAGCGCACAGGCAGATGAAAATCTGCTTCTTTGTTGTATGAATTATGCGGATCACGTAAAATTCGCAAAAAAAATAGTGGAATAATCCACTATTTAAGAAGCGGGTGACGAGAATCGAACTCGCGACGCCAGCTTGGGAAGCTGAAGTTTTACCACTAAACTACACCCGCATTAGCAATAAAAATTATACCACGAAAAAAAGCCCCTGTGGGATACTTTTGGTAAAAATTATTGCTTGGTTAATTTGCCCTAGTCATCTGAATCTTATCGTGACTGGCTAAGCTAGACTGATATTCAGCGCGATGCGCATTGAAGAATTGCGTGAGCTCCTCTAAGAGATTTTTAATGCGAACCTCTAGCTGCTTAGCGTTAACCAAAGTGTTGGTCGCTGTAGTCTGCTGCGTAGGGACGACGTTATCGGTGGTTCTAGTTGCGGTGCCACTATTTGGTGCTGCTTGTTGTGTGTTACCATTTGAGGCATTAGATTGTGCCGCATAGCCCACATAACCAGTGGTCGAAGCACCGTAGATTTGGATCATCGCGTTCAAAAACGTACTGTCAATCGTGCTGAAGGAGGCGCCACTTGCTGAGTACATCAAACCGGCGGGATTCGTGTCATGTTTCAACCCGATGACGTGACCGAGCTCGTGCAACGCCGCCGGATATTGTCTTTGGTAGTAGTTATTACCCTGACTATTCTTCAGACTCTGATTAACCGACAGATAGGCAACAGCGCGGCTATACTCATTGCCGCGGCGCCAGGTCTGGGTTACGCCTAGTTCGGATTGGTTAGTGGCGACTTGTTGGCCCAACTTCACTGCCCCGTTTGAAGTCTAAACAAAGTTGATGATGCCGTAACGATTGATTTCGTTGGCTGCGTTAATCCACGCTGAGGCAACCGTAGCTTCGGTGCCTGGATTAATCGAGTAGGTAACAGTTCTGCTTGGCCAATGGCCACCTTTCAATTCGAGCGTTGCTTCGACATGATTTGCTGGCAACACTTGATTGACGCCAAGCATGCCGATTGCTGTGAATAAGATACCTATTAATGTAATTAACTTTTTGCTGATACTTCTGTGCATTGATAATTACCCATTCTGTTTCTTAAAAAACAATAGTGGTAAACATAACAGGGAACATGATTGTTACGATAAAATAATTTCGCACTTCAAGTTAAATCTGGCTGTGTATCCGATTACTGAAAACGGATTAAAAAAGTTCATATTTTCTGAAAAATATGAACTAACTGCGTATAGACATCCGTTATTTAACATTCCTGAAAATAGCGGCAGCGTAAACTAGTAAAACTTCAGTTATATAACTTTTTTAAAATAATTAGTAGCAATTTTATTTAATATTAACAAATTGAATTTTGGGTATTTTACTTATTAATAGTAAGCTACCTTCATTCTGCTGGCCTGATGTCTAACGAAATGGTAGGACGATTAACCAATTCAGTGAAGTTTTGGAAAAGCCAGGTCCTAATCTCGGCTGGTTCCAGCAGAAGTGGCATGCGGTTGTGGTAAGGACGTACCGCCTCGTTTGGTTCCGTTGTGACCATTGCAAAGTGGTCAGCCTCATAGATGCCAGCGATGAAAAACAAATCTTGGTCAGCTAACTTAAATTGATATGGTCGTTTCATACTTCGGCCGGTTTTTGCGCTCTTGACGGTTTCAGTCGGGTGACTCTCGTAGAAGCGCGCTGCAATAATCAGGCAGCGTTGTTGCGCAAATGCCTGATCCCACATCGAGGGTTTAGCCTCGTAGAACCGTTCGATTCTGGCGTTGAAAATAGGCGGCTTTCTTTTATCAATTGGGTTTTCGAACCCCCAATTGAGTTTGTTTAATTGTAATTGATTGTTCTGGTAGATTAAGACAGGTGCCTGGATGTTCGGATAGATTTCGGTAGCTTCGTCATTATTTGATGGGTCATCGTTAGCGTTTACCACCGGTAAATTGAGCTCGCGGAGAAAACTGTTAATTTCAGACATGCTAGCGATGGAGAAGTGGCTACACATTGCTCGTTCCTCCTTCTATGGTCTGCAAATTATCGAGCAATTCGTATTCTGCATTAGAGTCGGCGACGATCTTTGAGAGCGTTCCTGCCACGGTTAGTGTGAGCCTGTGCAGCGCACGACTGGCAATTGTATAGATTAATTCCTCATCGGCATGGTCAGTAAAGTTAGTGGTGGAAACGTTATGGGCGATGACACTGTCAAACTCCAAGCCCTTAGCTAGATAGATGGGCATGATTAGGAGCCCTTCCTTCAGGGAACGAGTTTTAGCTGTAATTAGCGTGAGTTCAATTGTGGGTGCTAACTGCGAAGCTAAACCCTTAGCCTCCGCCGCGGTCTTCGTAATTAATGCAACAATCTTGTTGTTGCGTAGTTCTCGGCGAATAATCGTGGGATAGGCGGCGTTTAACTGCTCCTCGTCGTTGAACTGGACCAGGGTTGGTAGAGTGCCAGCTCTCGAGTACGCCTCAATTTTACTTGCAGCAAGAATTGCCTTGGCAAAGTCCGTAATGGTCTTAGTTGAACGGTAACTGGTATTTAATTCATGGTAGTTAAGGCGTTTTTGGGGGAAGAGCTGTTGTAGTGTTTGCTCTTGACTAGTAGTGCCCTTTCTTGTCGGGTTATCCGTAAAGATTGACTGGCTCTGGTCACCTAAGAGGGTCAACTTGGCCTTGGGGAATGCGTGAGCTAGGTAAAGGAGCAGACTCGCGGAATAATCCTGCATCTCATCGACAAAGAGATACATAATCGTATGGTTCTGACCTGAGCCAGTGAGGAGGTCGCGAAGAAACATGATGGCCACGGCGTCCGTAATTCTTAAACGGTGGAGCTCGATGTCGTTGGCTGATTGGTAAATTGACTCCTTGAAAGCCTTCGGCGCAATTCCTGCTGGCTCTAAATGGTTAAGAAAATTAAGGTATGTCTGGTAGATATCGACGAAATAGTCGTTATAGATGGCATCGTAAACTAGCTTGAGGTGCCGCTTGGCCAGCCGATAGGCCACGAAACTGTACTCATCGTCGTAGCTAGCAAAACTGCCTTCCTTATCTCCCAGAATTTGGCGGTATTCTGAGTCAGTGAGGTTTTCGATCGCTTGTTCGATGGTATTTGTTTTGGCATATGCGCGGGTACGGTTCTGCAACAGTTTAATTAGTGCGTTCTTTGTCTGGGTGAACCGTTCTGGCAACGAGAAACGGTTGGAAATGCTGGTATAGATTGCCTTAATCTCATCTTTACCAATGATTACCTCCCCATGTAGAACGAGGTTGCTGAACGGCAGCAAGTCACTAGGAGTTTGCCTGAGGTATTCTTCAAGCAACTTAACGAAACTGGAGCTTTCCTTGAAATCCCGAATTTGCCTGGTAACGGTTGGTAGATTCTGCTGATCGCGTTCAAAGCGCTCGAAGAGGCTCTCAATAGTGAAGCCACGGTGGCGGTGCTCTAAGAAGTCCATGAGCGTGACTTGCCGCATGTTTTTCTCACCAAGGCTTGGTAAGACTTCTGCGATGTAGTTGCTGAAGAGGTTGTTAGGTGAGAAAAGAATAATTTGTTCAGCATCCAGCTTCTCACGGGCGTGGTATAGGAGGTAAGCAACGCGTTGAAGGATGGCTGAGGTCTTCCCGCTCCCGGCGACTCCTTCTACAACCAGTAGGTCAGAAGTGGTGTTTCTGATTATCTCGTTCTGCGCTTGTTGGACGGTCGCCACGATATTCTTCATGTGGGTATCGCTTTGTTCACTCAACATGTCCTGGAGCACGTCGTCAGCGACCGTTTCGTTGGTGTCGAACATCTTAACAATCTGGTTATGCACTATTTTAAACTGGCGCTTATGCAAAAGCTCTACATCAACTGACCCCACCGGGGTGTCATATGTGGCTGGTCCAAGTGTACCGTTATAGTAAAGGGAGGAGATTGGCGCGCGCCAGTCATAGACAAGAAATTCATCATCCGAGGTAATGAGCGAGGAGGTACCGATATAGAGTGTCTCTTGCTCGCCGTCCTCAGCGATATCAATGCGACCGAAGTAGGGTGACTTCTGCAGGAGATGCAAATTCTTTTCGCGGTTGGTCAGAATAGTCTCATTCTCGACTGCTAATGCCACTAGCTGTTTTTGTTGTTGAATGGCAGCGTTAGTCTCCATGCGGTCATCGACCTCAGCTAGATTAACCTTGGCTGTGTCACCGTATGTTGCTTCGACTTTACGGCGTTCCGTCAATGCCTTACCCAATTGTTCTGCAGTGCTCGTCAGCTGATGTTTGATCTCGTCCACAACATAATCTACCCGTTTCTGTTCTACCTCAAGAATCTTCTTGTCCATTGCTATCTCCGCACCTCCATTTTCGTAAAAAATAATGGTTTAACCGTTTAATAAGGTAATTTAGTTTAGTCAATTGTAGCGCTAAAGTAAAGCAAAGTGGCCAGCGAATATTAAATTTTAGAGCATAATAGGTAGAGAATTTATATTAAATAGTTATACTGGAAGAAGAGGATTGAGACATGAATATAATACAGACGTTGGTAGAACGCAAAGCAGCCTTATTAACGGCGCTACTTGAACATTTAAATATTTCTGTACTAGCCCTACTGGTGGCGATAGCAATCGCTATTCCGCTCGCAATTTGGGCTAAGAAGCACCAGAGATTTGCCGAGATTCTGGTACAACTTGCCGGTATTTTGCAGACGATTCCTTCTCTGGCACTGCTTGGGCTGTTGATCCCCCTTGTGGGTATCGGCCAGGTACCGGCGGTGATTGCATTAGTAATCTACGCAATATTACCCATCTTTCAGAATACTTACTTAGGCTTAACGGAAATTAATCCCTCCATTGAGGAGGCAGCCGTTGCCTTTGGGATGTCATTTCGCCGGCGCCTAATTAAAGTGGAGCTCCCAATTGCAATGCCCGTAATTATTTCGGGCATTCGCACTGCATTCGTGATGATTGTCGGGACGGCGACGCTAGCAGCCCTGATTGGTGCAGGCGGCCTTGGTAGTTTCATTCTCCTTGGAATTGACCGGAACAACACGGCTCTAATTCTCATTGGTGCCATCAGCTCCGCACTCTTGGCTGTCTTGATCTCGGGTCTAATCAACCTTTTGCAGAAATTACGCCCAGTTTACGCCATTGTGGTACTAGGAGTGGTTCTTGTGGGTTACGTCGGTCAGGCAGTTTACCAGAATGTAGCCGCAAATCAAACAGAGAAAGTTGTGATTGCAGGTAAACTCGGATCTGAGCCAGATATTTTAATCAACATGTACAAAGAATTGATTGAGGATGCCGACCCCCACATTAACGTTGAACTGAAACAGAACTTCGGCAAGACCAGCTTCGTTTATGAGGCATTGAAAGCGAATCAGGTGGATATTTATCCGGAATTTACCGGAACTGTCCTGGAGAGCCTGGTCAAGAAAACACCTGCGGTTGATCAAGTAAAGACACCTGCTGAGACCTATCAATTAGCCAAAAAATTGCTTGCTAGTCAAAGTAAGATGACACTTCTGCCACCGATGAAGTATCAGAATACTTATGCAATTGCCGTCAAAAAGAGTTTCGCCACTAACCAGAACCTAAAGACAATCGGTGACCTGGCAAAGATTGGCGGGAACCAAACCGCCGGCTTTACGCTTGAATTCACCGATCGGCCAGATGGTTATCCGGCAATTAAGCAGGCGTATGGGCTGAACTTCACGGTTAAAACGATGGAGCCAAAGCTGCGCTACGCTGCCATTAAGAACGATTCCGTTCAGGTCGTAGATGCATATTCGACCGACAGTGAATTAGTGCAGTATAACCTCAGCTTGTTAACGGACGATCAAAATGTTTTTCCTTCATATCAAGGGGCACCGCTGATGAAGACGAGTTTTGCTAAGAAGCACCCGAAGGTTGTGGCGGCACTGAATAAGTTGCGGGGCAAGATTACGGAGCACCAGATGCAGGAAATGAATTATGCAGTCAATGTGCACAACGAGAAGCCAAAGGCTGTTGCCCACAAGTTCCTGCAAACACACGGATTGGTTGGTGATAAATAATGGAGCCAATTATTAAGTTTGACCATATTGGTAAGCAAATTGATGGTAAGCAAATCATTAATGACTTGAACCTGGAAATTGAACAGGGCGAACTATTTGTGATTGTTGGCCCCTCTGGTAGCGGGAAGACGACTACGATCAAGATGATCAATGGCTTGCATGAGATTACCGATGGGTATCTGTACATTAATGGCAAGAGGTTCAAGGACTATGATCTACAGAAGTTAAGGTGGCAGATGGGCTATGTTTTGCAGCAAATCGCCCTTTTTCCAAACATGACGGTGGCCCAGAACATTGCGGTAATTCCGGATATGGTCGGGAAGGATAAGAGGGAGACAAAACAGGGCATAGATAAGATGCTACAACAGGTCGGACTGGATCCCGAACAGTACAGGAATAGATACCCACGTGAGTTATCAGGCGGTGAGCAGCAACGAGTCGGTATTTTGCGCGCCTTGGCTGCGCAACCAGAAATTGTGCTCATGGATGAGCCGTTAAGTGCACTCGATCCACTATCTAGAACGCAACTACAGGACCTGATTCTTGAGTTACACCGAACGCTTAAGACGACGATTGTGTTTGTGACGCATGACATGAAAGAGGCGCTGAAGCTTGGCGACCGGATTGCCGTCATGCGCAAAGGAAAAGTGATCAAGGTGGCCACTCCCGCTGAATTAGTTAACGATACTCAGGATGAATTCATCACGGAATTCTTCTCAGGGGTTGCCCCGGAACAGAAGGCAGATTTTCTGACCCGTAAATTGATGGATCTGTGCACGGGAGATTATCTGCTGAAGCAAAAGCCCACGTCCGGCAGGGGCATGGCAGAACTCACTACTGAGCAAACAATTACCGCTGCCATCGAGAAGTTTGGCAACGTAGATGTCATCAAAGTGCTTGATGGAAGCAGAACGATGGGCTACCTGACTAGACAACAACTGCTTGAGGCCCAAGTTAGGATAACCACTTGATTACTGGTGAAACTAATAGTCGTTCGTGAAATGAAGGGATTTTTGATGGAAAAATTTGATGAAATAGTAATTGGTGCAGGACCTGGTGGTGTCGCTGCTGCAAGTAGACTGCAGTCCGCCGGCCACAAAGTAATGATTGTGGAGAATAATCTGTACGGTGGCACATGTCCAAACTTCGGTTGCGACCCGAAGAAGATGCTCTACGCCGCAGTTGAAACGCGCCAACGTGCGCGTCAGATGACGGGCTTCGGCGTCCAAAGTGCTCCCGAGATCAACTGGCCGGAATTGATGGAATTTAAAAGAGGCTATACGAGAGCGATTCCCGGCGGTACCGAGGAAGGTCTTAAGCATAGTGGCGTCAAAACGGTGCATGGCACAGCACGCTTTACCGCTGAGCACACAATTATGGTGGGTGACGAATCCTACCAAGCTACCAATTTCGTGATTGCCACGGGCCACCGCCCAGCTATCCTCGATATTCCGGGGAAGGAATACTTCATGACGTCAACTGATTTTCTCGACCTAGATTGCCTACCAGACGAATTGATTTTTGTTGGTGGGGGCTTCGTCTCGTTTGAGTTGGCGAACATCGCGCATCAAGCCGGGGCAACGGTTCACTTGATTCATCATAACGAGCGGCCCCTCAAACGCTTCGACGAGGAGGAAGTGCAGCAATTGGTTGAGTTAATGCGTGATTCTGGGATTGACGTCCAGTTGAATGCCAGTCCAACTGAGATTAGAAAAGTTGGCAACCAATTTGAGGTTGTCCTTGCCGATGGACGGTCCATTACGGCCGATCAGGTCTATGCAGGAACCGGTCGGGTGGCAAATATTGAAGCCCTTGATTTGGCAAAAGCGAACGTGGAGTTTAGCCGCCGTGGCGTGCATGTCGACCAGTATCTGCAGACCACAAACGAGCATGTTTTCGCCATCGGTGATGTCACTGACCTGAACATTCCTAAATTAACACCGATTGCTGGCTACATGAGCCGATACCTCGTCGCCCACATTCTGGGGAAAAGTAGTGTTCCATTTGCGCTACCAGTTGTACCAGAGATCACCTTCTCAACCACCGAACTGGCACAGGTCGGCGTGACTACCGATGCCGCAAAGGCAGATTCGAAGCACTACCAAGTGAAGGATTTAGATGTGACCGGCTGGTACTCGTACAATCGGACCAAGGAACAAGTCGCACGGGTGAAGGTCGTGATTGACTGCACGAACAACCTAGTAGTTGGTGCCGCCGTGTTGAGTAGTACTGCAGAGGATTTGATTAATCAGTTTATGTGGCTCATTGACCAACATATTACGCACAAGGAATTGTTGAACAAGGTCTTCGCGTACCCAAGCGTGGCCAGCGATTTACAGTACTTTGCTTAATCGGCTTTTGACAAAAGCGGTAAATTTGCTAGAATTAAACTTGTAAAAGTTGAGGTGCAGAAGTAGTAGCGATCTGCTAGTGAAGCGAGCGGTGATAGTGTAAGACCGCGATTGATCGTGAATGGACTGGATCAGATCAACAAGTGGTAGGCTTTATACTACACGAGTGGGAGCCTTGGCTTCAAAACTGGTGGTACCGCGGATAATTCGCCCTGTTGTTATTTAACAACGGGCTTTTTTTATGGAGGAAAGATGACAAAAGAGATAATATTAACGGGCGATCGCCCAACTGGTAAGCTACACATTGGTCATTATTTAGGATCGCTCAAGAATCGGGTGGAACTTCAGAACAGCGGCAATTATGAGCCGTACATCATGATTGCCGATACGCAGGCATTAACAGATAACGCACGTAATCCAGCTAAAATCAGGAATAGTCTGATTGAGGTTGCTTTAGACTACTTGGCCGTCGGCCTTGATCCAACCAAATCAACAATCTTTGTGCAGTCACAAATACCGGCATTGTTCGAATTGACAGCATACTACCTTGATCTGGTCAGCGTGGCGCGCTTAGAGCGGAATCCCACTGTCAAGGCGGAGATTCAGCAAAAGGGCTTCGGCGAGTCGCTACCCGCTGGATTTTTAATCTATCCGGTCTCTCAAGCAGCGGATATCACGGCATTTAAAGCCACGGTCGTCCCGGTTGGCGACGATCAGGAACCAATGCTTGAGCAGACGCGCGAGGTGGTACGGGCATTTAACAACGCCTATGAGACAGCTGTTTTGGTAGAGCCCAAAGGCTATTTCCCACCGAAGGGTCAGGGTCGTTTACCAGGACTTGACGGCAACCAAAAGATGAGTAAATCACTTAATAATGCCATCTACCTCAGCGACTCTGAAGAAGAGTTGCAGCAAAAGGTCATGAAGATGTTTACGGATCCCAATCACATTCACGTGCAGGATCCAGGCCATGTCGAAGGCAACACGGTTTTCACGTACCTAGACGTGTTCGATGACGATCAGGCGCGCGTTAGAGAGCTAAAGGACCAGTACCGGGCAGGTGGCTTGGGTGATGTTAAAATCAAGCAGTACCTGTTTGAGGTGCTGAACAAGAAGCTCACACCGATTAGGGAACGTAGAGAGGAGTTTGCAAAGGATCCGGCGGCGGTTTACGCGATGTTACAGGACGGCTCACGAAAAGCAAATGAGGTGGCGAATCAGACACTAGCCGAGGTTCGGGCTGCAATTGGCTTTAATTATTTTGGTTAGAGTAGAGAAGTAGATTTTATTGTGATTAGTTTGGTTTGAATGGAGGTTTCTCAATATGACCCATCAAAGAATTCCATGGTCCCAGTATTTTATGATGCAGGCGCTGGTGATTGCACAACGGTCCACGTGTGATCGAGCACTTGTCGGCAGTGTGTTAGTTAAAGAAGACAGAATGATTGCGAGTGGTTATAACGGTTCTGCAAAGGGCCAGCCACATTGTGATGACGTAGGACATCAGATGGTCGACGGTCATTGTGTCCGCACAATCCACAGTGAGATTAACGCATTATTACAATGCGCCACGAATGGTATTGTCGCAAAAGATGCTGAGATCTATGTAACTCACTTCCCGTGCTACAATTGCACGAAGGCGCTCATCCAGGCTGGTGTGCGGAAGATTAATTACGTCTATGATTACCACGCGAACCCCTTGGCACTTGAATTAATTGAACATGTGAAATTGCCGGTCGAAAAGGTTGCGCTGGACCCCACTTATCTGAGAGAATTACTGCAAGAACTCACAAGAGGAGAACAATAATGAAGGCATTGATTAACATCGATTATACCTATGATTTTGTGGCGGATGATGGTAAATTGACCGCTGGCAAACCCGCTCAGGCACTTGAACAAAAGATTGTTGAGCTGAATCAACAATTTGTCGCTAACGGGGACTTTGTGGTGATGGCGGTTGACATGCACGATGTCAAGGATACATATCACCCCGAGATGAAGTTGTTCCCACCGCATAATCTGGTAGGGACTAGCGGGCGTCAGCTATATGGTTCGCTACAGAACTTCTATGACGAGAATCGGGATGCAATCTACTGGATGGATAAACGCCACTACTCCGCTTTTTCTGGGACGGATTTGGATATACGTTTACGTGAAAGAAAGATTACCGAGCTAACCTTGGTCGGCGTGGTGACAGACATCTGCGTGCTCCATACCGCTTTCGATGCCTATAACCTGGGTTATCAGATTGCCATCCCGCAAAATGGTGTGGCGAGCTTCAATCAGGTAGGTCACGAGTGGGCCCTTGACCACTTTAAAAATACGCTTGGGGCAACTGTCTACGAAGCATGATTTACCAGAGCTAAAGAATTCGTTAAAAATCCTGAAAACCAGTAATCCCTCAACAGATATGATAAAATTTAAGTAACAATTGAAGAGGTGCATTCATGGAAACTAAGAAGAGAACAAAAATCAATCCTTGGTGGATTGTCGGTGGAGTTGTCGTAATTCTCATTGCGATTTTCGTCGGCATGTACAATGGTCTGGCCAAGCAGAACCAAGACGTAGAGGCGCAGTGGGGTCAGGTCGAGAACCAGATGCAACGGCGCTACGACCTGGTACCGAACCTGGTTAATTCGGTCAAGGGTAGCATGAAGCAGGAACAGAAGATTTTCGGTGATATTGCGGAGGCCAGAAAGGCTTACGGAAGTGCCTCAACGGATAAGGAGAAGATGGAAGCTAATGGCAATCTTGACCAATCCGTCGGTACGTTGGTGAACGTGATTCAAGAAAATTATCCGAGCTTGACTTCAAATGAGAACGTGCAGACCTTGATGACTCAGTTAGAAGGAACGGAGAATCGGATTACGACCGAGAGAAGAAGATATAACCTCGCAGTGCAGTCATATAATCGTTCTGTTGTGTCTTTCCCGAAGAACATTTTCGCTAACATGATGGGGCTGGGGAAGAAACCTTACTTTGAGGCGGTTGATGCTGCCGAGAAGACACCAACGGTTGACTTTGGCAATTAATTTAGTAAGTGGGAAGTAGCAGACGCTGATGAAGCAGACTGGTTTAATTAAAAGTAAAATATTGGCATTACTGCTATTTGTAGGAGCTACTCTATTTGTGGGTGGCTTCTTTTCGCATTCCGTTGAGGCGGCGAAATTACCGGCGAGTCCCAGCACATATTATTACGACCAAGTTTTATTGCTGAATGATGAGACCAAGCAGCTGGTGTTCAACAAGAACGAATCCTATGAGAATACCGGCAAAAAGCCACAGGTAATTATGGCGGTGGTGAAGTCGACTGATGGGGAATCAATCGACGAGTATGCTAGTGAGCTGTTCGATAAGTGGAATATTGGTCAGAAATCTTCTGATAACGGCCTGCTGATTCTCTACGCGGTAAATGACGGTGAGAGAAACGTCAGGATTGAGGTTGGTTATGGCTTAGAAGGAGCCGTAACTGACTCGCAGGCTGGTGCGATTTTGCGTAATAACGCTGATTTACTAAAGTCGTCAGATAAGGCGAAGGTGAATAAAGGCTTGCAGCAAACCTTTAATGCTGTTGTGACGTTGATTGACAAAGAGTACGGCTACAAGCTAGATAAGAACTCACTTTCTGATGAGGAGCTTGAACGAGTTCAAGAAGCGGATAATAGTGGGGAGTCTATCGGAGTTGTCATCGGTTTGCTTGTGTTTACAGGCATCGTGCTTTTCGCTTCGTACAGGGGAAGAGGCGGCAAAGGCGGCCCCAAGGGCCCGGGTGGTGTTGACGGGTCTTCTATTCCATGGTGGCTGATTTTCTTGGGCTCAGGTGGTTCAAATGATGATAATGATCACTGGGGCGGTGGCGGCTTCGGTGGTGGCGGAGGATTCTCGGGCGGAGGCGGTTCATCCGGTGGCGGTGGAGCGTCAATTTAGTGGATTGTTGCAAGTCGTGCTGTGCCACAACCTGTAACTGTGTTCCAATCAACAACTCTCTCCGTCTAGCTTTCCTTCCTAGCTTCACTCCGTGAATCTTTGTCAGGCTTTACTAGTACTCAAGAGTTGAACGTTGATTATCACAACTTGTAACTGTGTTCCAATCAACAACTCTCTCCGTCTAGCTTTCCTTCCTAGCTTCACTCCGTGAATCTTTGTCAGGCTTTACTAGTACTCAAGAGTTGAACGTTGATTATCACAACTTGTAACTGTGTTCCACAGCACAACTTCTTGCGTCTAGTCTCATATCTAACAGCTACTTTGTAGCTATCAGATATATCAACTAGTACTCAGAAGCTGACCGTGCTGTGTCACAACTTGTAACTGTGTTCCACCAATCAATCCACTCATCTCAACTAGCTTGCCTCAAATTGCTACGCATTTTGGTCAATCTTCGTTGATAATCCGTGGACTAACCGATTGGTGTCACAACTTGTAACTGTGTTCCACCAATCAATCCACTCATCTCAACTAGCTTGCCTCAAATTGCTACGCATTTTGATCAATCTTCGTTAATAATTCGTGGATTAACCGATTTGAACTTTTACTGACCAAGTAAAAAGACTAAAATAGTCATTAATTTACTTTTCTGGAGAACATTAATGAAAGACTTAACCCGCGGCAACCCATTAAAAATTATTGCAATTTTCTCAATTCCACTCCTAATTGGAAACCTATTTCAGCAATTCTATACTTTATCCGACACACTAATAGTCGGCCGCTTCCTCGGCGTGAACGCATTGGCAGCCGTTGGTTCGACGAATAGCCTGACATTTCTGATCATCGGCTTTGCACAAGGTGCCACTAGTGGTCTCTCAATCAAGACCGCACAGCTCTTTGGCGCTCGTGATTATAAGGGTGTCCGGAAAAGCTTTGCGACGAGCATCGTAATCAGCCTGGCAATTTCCATTGTGATGACGACTCTGAGCGTTGTGTTCTGTCGTGAGATTCTACAATTGATGCAGACACCACCAGAGATTATTGATCAGGCATACGACTTCCTGATTGTAATCTTTGCTGGCTTCTCAGTAGCCATCGGGTATAACTTGCTCGCTAATGTCCTTATGGCACTCGGCGACAGTCGCACACCATTGATTTTTCTAGTCGTAGCCGTCGTGATTAACGTGGCAATTGATATTGTCCTAATTGCGGTTCTGCATATTGGCACTGTGGCTGCCGGGATTGCGACTGTTTCATCGCAGGGAATTTCGATGATTCTATGTATCCTGTATATCAGAAAGTCTGTCCCATATCTCCAATTACGGCGCGAAGACTTCAAGATTTCTAAGCAAGATTTTATCGACCACCTGCGGTTGGGTCTGCCGATGGGGTTCCAGTCGTCAATTATTGCCATTGGTAGTGTCATTCTGCAGTTAATGTTGAATACACTGGGACCACAATCAATCGCAGCTTACACCGCTGCTGGTAAAATCGATCAGGTTGCAACCCTGCCAGTAATGTCGTTTGGCATTGCCATGGCGACGTTTGTGGCACAAAACTTTGGCGCCAGAAAGTACGGGCGCATCATCAAGGGCGTGAAACAAATTTTACTCTTATCCATTGGGATTAGTATTGTTCTGGGTGGCTTAATTATCATCTTTGGCCGGCCACTAGTGAACTTCTTTGTCGGCAACGACCAACCGGCGGTTACTACTCTAGCCCAGCAATACTTCTACGTTGTTAGCAGCATGTATTGGCTGTTGTCCACCTTGTTCGTTCTCAGGTATACCCTGCAGGGACTTGGTAAAAGCATGATTCCAACGATTGCTGGTGTATTCGAGCTAATGATGCGGGCGTTTGCTGGCCTGGTTCTGGTGGCTAACTTCGAATTCCTTGGAGCCTGTTTAGCCAATCCCTTGGCCTGGTTTGGCTCGCTCATGGTCCTCATCCCATCGTACCTGACGACGATGAAACAACTACGTGAGCGTGACAAGATTGTGGTCAAGAACAATCAATAGGATTCACGCAATAATGTGCTAGAAAAAAGCTGATGCGTCAGCTTTTTTATTTTGTACTTATTGCAGAAAACGCTTTCGTTTTATAGTAAAAGTAACTTGATTTGGAAAAAGGAAATATTATGGCATTTAAGAAAGAATTTTTATGGGGTGGCGCAACTGCTGCCAACCAATACGAGGGTGCCTATGACGTAGATGGTAAGGGACTGAGTACTGCCGACGTGATGAAAGGTGGGGCTGTCGACCGGCCACGTGCTATTACCTGGAATAATCCAACCACAGGCGAAACTGGAAGCAGTGACTTCTTGATGTTTGGTAAGGGAACACGGGTTGTGCCCGAGGGAACAGTGCCTGCCGTACTTGACGGAGAGTATTACCCAAGCCATGAGGGCACGGATTTCTAGGTTCTACAATATCTGTTGTTGGTAATAGATTTTCATCTATTACTGATGACAGATTTTTTATTTATGGCTAGAATAAAAAAGCGGACATTTCCTGTCCGTTCATCCAAGTCAACCACCACGAAGATTTTTCAGAAAGAAGGAAATGCCCTATGTGTCATGATACTACAAAATTATTATTAGGAATAGCTGACGAGAACCTAAAAATTACTGACGGTGAAACTGGAGAAGACGGGGTTATTCGCTTAACTGGCCACTTGGATTACACGCCGAAGGCTTGTCCCAAGTGCGGGATTATCAATGATCAAAAGATTATTAACTACGGCTGGCGCAATACCACTATCAGATTCTCGAAGGTTCTGAGCAACACCGTCATCTTAGCCTTAAAGCGCCGCTATTTCCACTGTAAAGAATGTCACGGCAACTTTCTTGCACAAACAGTGGCAGTTCCGAAACACTGTACAATTTCAAACACCAGCCGCAAAGAATGCCTAGAGAAGCTCGGTGAACCGGTCTCTTTGAAGCACATTGCCAATGAAGTATCGGCATCAGATTCATTTGTGGGCCGCCAGTTAATGCGCGCTGAACGAGACTTTCAAACCAATTGGCACTATTTACCAGAGATCATCTTAATGGATGAGGTGAAGAGTACCAAGAGCGCTACTGGTGCCATGAGCTTTGAGTTCATGAATGGCGAAACCCATGAATTAATCGACTTACTCCCTTATCGAACCATCAATAAACTAGAGAAGTATTTTTACCGCTTCGATCAAGCTGACCGAGAAAACGTCAAAATTATTGTGACTGATATGAATTATACCTACCCCAAGCTTGTGCAGACCGTGTTCCCCAATGCCATGGTGGTCATGGACAAGTTTCATATTATCAACGCCCTAAATCGGGCGTTTAACAAAACCAGAATCAAGGTGATGAAGAAGTTTACCCCGTCTTCTCGCGAATTTCACGCCCTTAAGCGCTACTGGAAGCTGTTGTTAGTACCAACTGAACAGCTTAACTTTGAACAATTCAAAAAGTGGACTAATTTTCCTTACTGGATGGCTGCCACCGATGTTGTCCATCAGCTGTTATCGTTGGATTCAGAACTAGAACAAACTTATCAAGTCTTAAACAGCGTCCGGTCAGCTGTCCAACATCAAGATTGGCATAACTACAATGCGGCATTTTGGAATAACAAAACGTATTCTGAAGAAATGAAGAACACGATTAAAACACTTGAAAGCCATCATGATGAGATTCGTAACACCTTTACCACACACTATTCAAATGGTCCTTTGGAAGGTTCTAATAATAAAATCAAGGCGATCAAACGAGCCAGTTTTGGCTATCGCAGCTTCTGGAGGTTTAGAACTCGAGTACTATACGTTTTCAAAATCAAAACAAAAAGAGCCCTAATCACGAAGTGATTAGAACTCGAAATATGGATTCACCAACAACAGTTGACGAAGAGCCGATTTCTACCACGACTATGAGGAAGATATCAAGCTGATGGGCGAGATGGGCTTCAAGGTTTTCCGCCTGAGTATTAACTGGTCCAGAATTTTTACTAATGGTGATGACCAGTAGCCAAATGAGGCGGGATTGCAGTTCTATGACCGTGTCTTTGACGAATGCCACAAGTATGGTATCGAACCACTCGTTACCCTATCGCACTATGAAACCCCGTTGGCGCTAGCGATTAACTATAATGGCTGGGCGAGCCGGAAGTTGATTGATTTCTACATCAATTATTGTAAAACGGTTTTTACACGCTATCAGGACAAGGTGAAATATTGGTTAACATTCAACGAAATTAACATCATGGAATTTGCACCCTACATGGGTGGCGGTTTGATTGATGGCACACCTCAGAACAAGGCACAGGCTGCGCACAACCAGTTTGTTGCGAGTGCAAAGGATGTTAAGTTGGCTCACGAAATCGATCCGGCAAACAAGGTCGGTCAGATGTTGGCCTATTCACAACTCTACGCCCGATCCTAAAGACCAACTTTTGGCCATGACATCAGCACAGAGAAGCCTATTCTACACGGATGTCCAGACGGGCGGCCGGTATCCTGATTACCGCCTGAAGCTTTATGAACGTGAAGGGATCAAGCTCGACGATACACCAGAGGATTATGAGCTACTTAAGAATTATTCTGCTGACTTCCTGAGTTTCTCTTGCTACGCTTCAAACGTTGTCACAACGCACTATGAAACCGGGAAGAGCGGTGGCAACTTCATGTCCGGCGTTAAGAATCCGTATTTGAAGACTAACGATTGGGGCTGGGCAACTGACCCCGACGTCCTGCGGATTGCGCTGAACACATTGTGGGATCGGTATCACAAGCCGCTCTGGATTTTGAGTTCTATGAATACATTTTTTAAATCTTATAACCTTGATTTAATAGGGTTTTAGGACTTTTGAATCTTTCAAAATAGACTCATTTTTCAAATTTTAGTAACTTTTTGGTAACTGAAGATAAATCTCAATTTGATTTTGATAACACTAAAAGTTTCATATAAATAGTTGATTTAACTGCATAATAACATTAAGTATTAATATTATTAGAGGCGATTGGTATCAATACATTAAAGTTTGGTTTATTTAGTCAGCCTTTTCCCAAAAGAGTGCAAATTGGATTGCCAAGTCTGCGATTCGGTCCTTACTATCTAAGTCCGAATGACTAGATAAGGTTCTGATATCCCATTTTTCTTCCGAGAGGTGGTCCGCCGCGTAGAAGAAATGGCAGAGTTCAAAGCCCCTAAAGGCTGCTAATGCCGCCACGGCAGAGCACTCCATATCGACGCAGATAGCCCCTGATTCCTTTCGACGCTTCATCTTGCCGATGGTTTCCCGATAGGGAGCATCGGTCGTCCAAACTTTTCCTTTTTGATACGAAATCTTGTGACTATCCAGAAAAGATTGGAAGAGAGGAAGGATTCCCTTGTTCACTTCCACTTCATTACTTGCTGGAAGATAGTGATAACTAGTCCCCTCGTCTCGAAGGGCGGATGTTGGAATGATGATGGAGGTCGCCTCAATATCTTGGTTCAAAACCCCACAAGTCCCAAAGAGAACGAGTTTTTCCATCCCAAATTGAATCAAATCCTCTATAATTCCCACACAGGAAGCAGCCCCAACTGGCGCATTAAAGACAGCAATCTGTTGGTCTCCAATAGTAATCCCATAGACAATGACTTCAAAGTTAGCCATAGATGTTCTTGTAATTTCGTCATGTTCGTAATTCTCAAGTAGGCGCGCAAAAGTTACTCTTGAAAAGCACGATATGACTACTTTGGGAAATCCTTCAATCGGTTTGTATAAGTCTTGTGGATTAATGATAGCCTGTCGATTAGGGTCAAATTCTTCTAAAATCATCTCATATACCTCTTTCATTTAAATTATTGTTCCATATTACACCACTGGTACTTAAATAAAAAAAGATCTTCAACATCCAAAGGAATGAAGAAGATCTCGATTGGTGCAATGGACCGCCTCTTGTCCACAATACACCATTTGGTTTTAATCAATCAAAGATACGATTATGACATTTCCACAAAACGTTGTCATTAATCACTTTTAAGCCTAGCATCTTGTATTTTTTTTGACAAGCCCCAAGGATTATTTGAGTGTACATATTTTTTGTGCTGAAACAAACTAAAATTGTAGATAAAGCCTAATATACTTGACTTTTTTAGTTATCAGATTTTGATTGTCTATGGTAATTTATGTCCGCTTGCCTGGTAGAGGTTGTACCATTCACCTTTGCTCAATTCGAAATCCGTTCCTGCGGCGATTTCTTTCAACCGGCTCGGCTTCGTTGTTCCCGCAATAACCTGAGTGCTGGCAGGTAACCGAAGGATCCATGCGCTGGCGACCGCGTTCTTCGTTACGCCGTGATTCTGGGCGACTTTTTCCATCTCGGCATTCAGTTCCGGAAACTTCGGATTGTCGATGAAGACACCCGAGAAGTTGCCGAACTGGTATGGTGACCATGCCTGAAGTGTCATCCCAGTTTGTTGGATGTAAGGGTACAGGCCTGAGTCGTGATCGTGACCCTCTGGGACGTCCATGTTGGTGAAGAGGCCAAAGTCGACCATGCCTGTGTGACCTAAGCCAAATTGGAGTTGGTTAGTGACCAAATAGGTATTAAGAAAGCTTTGCAGGTATTCGGTCTGATACCGATTCATGTTGCTGATACCGAAATACCGTACCTTGCCTTCTTGACGGAGCTGATTAAATGTCTCCGCAATCTCTGCGGGCTCCATTAGCGCATCCGGCCTGTGTAATAATAGTGTGTCCACATAATCAAGTTGCATTCTTTGCAATGATTCATCAACTGTCTTCAGGATATGTTCCTTAGAGAAGTCAAACATTCCATTTTGACCATCAGTTCTTTGGACAATCCCGGTCTTGGTCTGAACAAGAATCTTGTCGCGGTCGATGCTAGAAGCTTTCAGCGCCTCACCAAATTTCTGCTCTGAGACCCCGCCAGCATAAATGTCTGCCAGATCGAAGAAGTTAATGCCCAGGTCTACGGCTGTTTCTAGTAGTTCGACTACTTCTTCAGTTGTCTTGTTCGAGATTCGCATCAATCCCAGTGCAATCTCCGAAACTCTTAAATTACTCGTACCTAATTCTGTATAACGCATATTCATTTCCTCTTTTCGCTTATGCTTTTCTGTCGTTTCTGTTATCCGACAGGCTGTTATTTCTTGCCAAGAAACTTGAACGTACTGTGGGCTAACTCGTGTCCATGCATCTGGTGGTAAAGTTCGTTGAGCCAAAATCCCGGCTTTACGGTCGGCACGTTGTCTAGAGCAACCAATTCGAATTGGTACTCATGGTCCACATTTGGCGGTTGCGGTCCCGTGTAACGCTCCGTGACCGCCTTGTTCTGCATGTTGACTAATCCGCCAGCGTTACTGTTCTTGCCTTGAATTAGGTAGGGTGGATTCTCTTGGCTTACGCCAGCCGTTAACTCAATTTGCTGAGGGTCGGTGATTAAAGTCACCCAGTGAATCCAAGTGAAGCCACTCACGGGGATGGCGTCATGATCCAGCATAATGAGTGCCAGACTTTTGGCTGTTTGTGGTACCCCACTGATAGATAGGGGTGGGGAGAGCACCGGTGTTTGCGCCAATAAATTCTCGGCCGAAGCCTGCTTGCTATACTCTGGTGGTAAATAGCCATTCTCTAATGGTGTGCTAATTTCCATTGCTACCTCCTTTGAAAGCGGATGCTACTATACCTTTAATTTTACGCTTAATCAGCACGCAATAGTACAATATTTTTCTTAAAATGCTGGTCAAATTGAAGACGTTAAATGCTATGATATACTAGATTAGATTTTTATTGAGAGGCAAATATTAATGACTGACAAAACTTTTTATATTACGACCCCTATCTACTATCCGTCTGGTAAATTGACGATTGGTAACGCCTATACGACGGTTGCTGCCGATGTTCTGGCGCGCTATAAAAGACAGCTTGGGTATGACACATTCTTCCTAACCGGAACTGATGAGCATGGCCTAAAGATTGAGGAGACCGCCGAGAAGGAAGGCCTAAAACCGCAGGACTATGTGGATCAAATGGCGGCGAGCTATAAGGATCTTTGGCGAATGCTCGACATCAGCTACGATAAATTCATTCGCACAACAGATGCCGATCATGTTAAGGCTGTGCAGCAGATTTTTGAAAAACTACTGGCCAAGGGGGACATCTACCTGGGTGAGTACTCTGGTTGGTACTCGGTATCGGACGAGGAATTCTTCACCGAGTCGCAACTAGCAGAAGTGTACCGAGATGAGGCAGGAAATGTCACAGGCGGTAAGGCGCCAAGCGGCCATGAGGTCGAGCTAGTTAAGGAGCCGAGCTACTTCTTCAAGATGAGTAAGTATGCTGATCGCCTCCTGCAATACTATGAAGATCACCCTGAATTCATCCAGCCTGAATCGCGTAAGAATGAGATGATCAATAACTTCATTAAGCCAGGACTAGAAGATCTTTCAGTGACGCGGACGACTGTCGACTGGGGAATTCCTGTGCCAAGTGATCCGAAGCACAAAGTCTATGTCTGGATTGACGCTCTTTCAAACTATATTACGGCACTCGGATACGGCGGTCCAGACGACGCCCTTTTCAAGAAATTCTGGCCTGCAGATGTCCAATTGGTGGGTAAGGAAATTATCCGTTTCCACACAATTTACTGGCCAATTATGCTGATGGCGCTTGATTTACCACTGCCTAAGCAAGTGTTCGGTCACGGTTGGATATTGATGAAGAACGGTAAGATGTCGAAGTCTAAGGGCAACGCTGTATACCCAGAGATGATTGTTGAACGTTATGGACTAGACTCGCTGCGTTATTACTTGATGCGCGCCATTCCATTTGGTAACGACGGGATTTTCACTCCGGAGGACTTTGTTGAACGGGTGAACTTCGACTTGGCAAACGATCTTGGTAATTTATTGAACAGAACAGTTTCGATGATTAACAAGTACCATGACGGTGTGGTCGCGCCCGTTCAGGGCGACTTCGATGAGTTTGACACCGCACTCAAGCAGATGGCAGCTGACACGATCAAGTCCTACAGCGAGAATATGAATAAATTCTACTTCTCAAAGGCATTAGATGCCGTGTGGCAGTTTATCAGTCGTGCAAATAAATACATCGACGAGACGACTCCATGGATCTTAGCAAAGGACGAGGCCAAGGCCACCCGTCTCCAGGCCGTGATGACCAACTTGGCAGAGAGTTTACGGTTAATTGCGCTCCTGATTAAGCCCATCATGACGAAAGCTCCAGTGGAAATGTTCCAGCAACTTGGGTTGGACATCGATAATTCGACCATGACTAAGCGTGCTTTTGGTGGCTACGACTGGGGTAATAAAGTCTCCGAGACGCCAACCCCAATTTTCCCCCGACTCGATAACGAGATTGAAGTCCAGTACATCAAGGATCAGATGGCTAAGGCAAAACCAAAAAAGGAGAGTCGGTCTGAGAAGAAGGACAGTGCGGGCCAAAACACCACGGCGGCCATAGAAGAAACGGAGTTCGTCACCATTGATGATTTCGACAAGTTGAAGCTTCAAGTTGGTGAAGTTCTAGCCGTCCAAAAGGTTCCTAAATCTAATAAGTTATTAAAGTTTACACTCGATTTCGGCGAGGGTACGCCGCGCCAGATCCTTTCCGGGATGCAGCAGTATTATCCAGCGGAACAGGAATTAGTCGGCCAGAAGATAGTGGCAATTACGAATCTGAAGCCGAGAAAGATGCTTGGACAGCTTAGCCAAGGTATGCTTTTATCCAGCGAGATGGGTGAGACGGTCAAATTGGCAATTGTGGGACCAGAACACGCAAACGGGGCGTTATTAGGCTAATGAAAATTTTCGATGCACACACGCACCTAAATGACGTGCCTTTTCGGACACATGAACAGGATTACGTTGATCATGCACAAGAGCTTGGTGTAGTAAAGATTGCCAATGTGGGATCTAACCGCGAGTTAAACGAACGTGCGATTCGCCTGAGCGAGCAATTCGCCAACATGTACGCCATCGTGGGTTTTCATCCGGATGATAGTAAATTATTTGATGAAACTGAACAAGATATTCTGGTGAGTCAGCTGCAACGAGAGAAAGTGGTGGCGCTGGGTGAGATTGGTCTGGACTACCACTGGGATGATTCGCCTAGGCCAACCCAACGTGCGGTTTTTCAAGCACAAATAGAGCTGGCGCATGAGCTGAAATTACCCGTAAATATTCATACAAGGGATGCAATGAGTGACACGTACGACATCTTAAAGGATAGTCAAGCGTTGGAATACGGTGGCGTGATTCATAACTTTAACGGCGACAAAGTGTGGCTTGAAAAGTTCTTGAATCTCGGATTACAGGTCTCTTTCAGTGGTGTGGTAACATTCAAGAACGCTCATGAGGTGCATGAGTCTGCGCGCGTTGTACCGCTAGATCGCGTCTTGGTCGAGACCGACGCGCCTTACCTCACTCCTACACCTTACCGGGGTAAGCAGAACGAGCCAGCATATACGCGTTATGTGGTGGAGCAGATAGCTACCTTAAAGGGATTGAGCGTGGAAGAAGTCGCTGCTGCGACATATCGGAATACGATGGAGCTGTATGGAATCAAAGAAAACTAACTCAGATAAATTCGCTGAAGTAGTCATTGTCGAGGGACGTGACGACACGAAGCGGCTCAAACTGTTTTTCCCTGGCATAGAGACGATTGAAACCAATGGTTCAGAGATCTCTGCGGAGACTTTGCTTCAAATCAAGAAGGTGGCGGAGACACGCCCTGTGGTGATCTTGACGGATCCCGATTTCAATGGTGAGCGAATTCGCCGCAAGGTAACAGCGGTCGTACCTACCGCTAAACAGGCTTTCCTGAAGCGGGCCGATGCAGTGCCCAGCAAGAGCCACGGTAGTCTTGGAGTAGAACACGCCAGTGGGGTGACTTTGGCGCATGCGCTAAACAATCTACACGAGCAGACGACAAGTGAATTAGCGGCGACAGAGCAAATTAACCACAATCTACTACTCGATCTAGGGCTAATTGTGGGTGCAACTGCCCGTCAGAAGCGTGATTTTGTGGGTCAACAGTTGGAAATTGGTTATGCGAACGCGAAACAATTTGAGCGGCGACTGGTGACTTTTGGAATTACTAAGGCTGAATTGCTGACTGTACTAGAGAAATGGGAGAGACGATGAAGAGACTACCGATTGCTGATCCAATCAGAACGAGCGAGATTCTGCATCACTATCACTTGCAGGCCAAGAAAAGTTTAGGTCAGAACTTTCTGACCAATCCGGCTGTGATTAACAGTATTGTGACCACGGCTGAAATCGCGCCCGGGGACCAGGTAATTGAGGTCGGCCCGGGAATTGGCGCCTTGACGGAGCAAATTCTCGCGCAGGGTGCAAAGTTGCTGGCCTATGAGATCGACGGTAAGTTGATTGAAGTGCTAACGAATGAGTTACCCGCAGACGCTCAAATCAAAATTCTGCATCAAGATGTTCTGCAAACGGATTTTAATAAGGACTTTGAGGGCTATTTCGATCCGACTAAGCCGGTCAAGGTTGTGGCTAACCTGCCCTACTACATCACAACACCCATTATTTTCCGCTTTCTGGAGAGTGGAATTCCGCTGGAATCACTCACAGTCATGATGCAAAAAGAAGTAGCTGACCGCATCGAGGCGCAGCCGGGGAAGAAGGACTTCGGCCCGCTGTCGATCGCAGTCCAGCTGGACATGGAATCGCACATCGCACTGAATGTACCGCCAAGTTCCTTTACTCCCGCACCAAAAGTTGATTCGGCTGTGGTGCAAATTGTGCGTAAGGCACAGCCAATTAGGCTACCGAACAAGGATTTGTTTAACAAAATCGTTAAGGTGAGTTTTGCTCAAAGACGCAAAACCATTTATAACAATTTGAAACATCTGGTTGGTCAGGAGCTGCAGACGATTGATGATTTACACGAATTATTGCGAGCTGCCGCTATTGCTGAGAATCGGCGGGCAGAACAGTTAAGTATAGCTGACTACTTGAAGTTGACAGAATTGGTAGACGCAAAATAATTTTTGGTTAAATTTTGACCAAATAATGAGTAAAATATATCCACAGGCAATGATAGTACTCCCTGTGGATAATTTGCATTGCGGTGGAAAACCTGTTATAATTGTTTCACAAGGAGTGTGAAGCAAATGCCTATAACAATAGCATCGATTAAGCACCAACTTGACGACCATCTTGGTCAGAGCTTGACTGTCGTCGCCCAAGCGGGAAGAAAGAAAGTGACCCGGCGTAAAGGAACACTACGAAAGACTTTCCCTGCGGTTTTCGTTGTTGAACTAGATCAAGACGAGAACAACTTCGAACGCGTAAGCTACAGCTACACGGATCTTTTGACCAAGACCATCCAACTCGAGTTCGAGGAAGTAATTTAATTGAATAAATCACGAACAATCACTAGTATTTTTTCGTAAAATACTAGTGATTTTCTTTTTTTTGCGGTATTCTTAAACATGAATATTCGAATGGAGGAAGTCGCTTGAAACGCTCTGAAAGATTGGTCGATATGACAAGCTATCTCATGGCTCGGCCGCACACATTGATTGCTCTACCTTTTTTTGCCGAACGATACGATGTTGCAAAATCCTCAATAAGTGAGGATCTCGCAATCGTGAAGCACACGCTCGCTAAGCACAAGAACGGAATCCTTGAAACTGTTGCTGGTGCTAGTGGTGGTGTACGCTACATTCCTTTCGTGGGCCGCAAGATTGCCAATAATGTTTTAGTTAATTTAAGCAAAAAAATTGATGATAGCCACCGGATACTTCCTGGCGGCTTTGTTTACCTGTCTGATATCCTGGGCAATCCCCAGACTTTAAGGCAGATTGGTGAATTAATTGCTACTAGTTTTGCCTTTGAAGAGATTGACGCGGTAATGACCGTCGAGACCAAGGGAATCCCCCTTGCTGCGGCCGTGAGCGAATTTTTGAACGTGCCGTTCGTGATTGTCAGACGAAAGGCGAAGATTACAGAAGGTTCTACTATTAGTGTTAATTATGTAGCTAGCTCGTCCAAGAGAATTGAGAAAATGGAACTGGCAAAGAGAAGCCTGCAACCAAATTCACGCGTGCTCATCGTGGATGACTTCATGAAGGGCGGCGGAACTTTAACCGGGATGACTGAGTTAGTTAAGGAATTTGACTGTGAGGTGGCTGGTATGGCCGTACTTTGTGAGACTCGTTCTACTGAGCAGAAGGTGATCAAAGATTACCTGTCACTCATCGATATTGAGGAAGTGAACGTGGAACAGAAGATGATTAAGGTCCATCCAGGCAATTTCTTAATGAAGACGGACTGGGAGGTGTTCTAGGTGAGCACCTACCTGCCAGTCGTTAAGTCAGCTTTAATTGCCTTCCCGTTTGTAGCACTTTTGCTGTTCCTCCCAATCTTCTCCGTGCAGTACCGCAAAAACTAGTCGTTCATTCCTTGGCGGGCAGTAGTGATTTATTCCTTTATCTTCTATCTATTGACTGTTTATTTCATGGTAATCTTACCACTGCCGAGTCAATCCAGTGTGGCGGCGCTGACAACGCTAACCATGAATCTACACCCGTTTGAATTTGTGCGGTAATTTATGAAATATTCACCATTTGTGTTGACGGATCCGGGGACGTATAAGGGCGCTTTGATCTCGGCTTCGTTTATCCAGACTGCGTTTAACCTACTTTTGACGCTCCCCTTTGGCGTTTATCTCAGGTATTATTTCAAACGAAATTGGCGCCAGACCCAGTTATGGTTAATCATTATTCCGTTCATCTTCTTCTGGACGGCGGATTGGCTGGCATACACGGGCACAGTTAGTGAGAAGGATTTGCCCCAAACGCTCTTAGTTGTGGGGGTTTCGGTGGCCATCGTTGCCGTCTACCTCCTGCACCTGTTTGTCAGCCTTTTCTTCAGGAATCCACGTTTAATCTATGAAAAAATTTCTAAAACCCGCACAATAGCGGTTAAAAAGGATCGTACACATGAATAATCGTTATGTCATCATTCTCGCGGCCGGTAAAGGCACTCGCATGAAATCAAAGTTATATAAGGTACTCCACGAAGTATGTGGGAAGAGCATGGTTGAACACGTAGTCGACCAGGCAGAAGCAGTTGAGCCAAAGCAAATTGTGGCCATTGTTGGTCACGGGGCGGCGGCTGTAGAAGAAAAGCTCGGCGAACGAGTTTCATTTGCTCGCCAGGCCGAACAACTAGGAACTGGCCACGCGGTTTTACAAGCAAGCGCGCTACTTGAACAGGAACAGGGAAGCACGCTAGTCATCAATGGTGATACACCACTGCTGACGGCAGCAACGTTTGAACAATTATTTGCCGCTCACGATGCGTCTGATGCTAAGGCAACCGTACTGACTGCCGTTGCGCCAGACCCTACCGGTTACGGACGTGTCATCCGTGATGCTGCCGGTAATGTATTGAAGATTGTCGAGCAAAAAGATGCCGACGAGCAAGAACAGGCAGTGCAGGAAATTAACACAGGCGTGTTCGTATTCGATAATCAGGCACTCTTCAAAGCCCTCCACCAAGTAACGAATGATAATGCTCAGGGCGAGTACTACTTGACCGATGTGATGGAAATTCTGCGTGGCCAAGGTGAGAGCATCGGTGCATATCAAACCGCTGACTTCGACGAAACGATGGGAGTCAACGACAGAGTAGCACTGGCGCGGGCCAACCAACTGATGCAGGCCCGAATTAATCGGGCACACATGATGAACGGTGTGACGTTCGTCGATCCAGCTAATACGTACATTGATAGTACGGTCCAAATTGGCAGCGATACAGTGATTGAGGGTGGCGTTGTGTTAAAAGGACGTACTGTGATTGGCTCAGATTGCCAGATCCAAAGCGGGTCACGAATTGTTGATTCGACGATTGGTAATCACGTGGTCGTAACTTCATCAACCATTGAGGAATCCATCATGCACGATCACACCGATATTGGACCAAACTCACACCTCAGACCTGAATCAGAAATTAAGTCTGGTGCTCATATTGGGAACTTCGTTGAAGTGAAAAAGGCAGTGATTGGCGAGCGTTCTAAGGTTGGCCATCTGACTTACGTGGGGGATGCCACGATTGGTAAGGACGTCAACGTCGGTTGTGGCGTGGTCTTCGTCAATTATGACGGTGTGCAGAAATTCCATTCGACAATTGGGGATAAGTCCTTCATCGGTAGTAACTCAAATATTATTTCACCCGTAGTGATGGAGCCGAATTCGTTTGTGGCAGCCGGTTCAACGATTACGAAGGACGTGCCACGTCACGCGATGGCGATTGCTCGCAGTAGGCAAGAGAACAAGCTTGATTTCTGGAAGCGTTTACCATTAGGACATGATAAAAATTGGAATTAGTAAAAGATTAGAGAGCGTTTATTTCGGACCTTTTTTTTGATAGAATACTACTTTGGTAAAAGTATTTATTGCGGAGGAAAAGATGACACAATACGCAGATCCAAATTTGAAGATTTTTTCACTGAACTCAAATGAACCTTTGGCCAAAAAAATTGCCCAAGAAGTTGGTGTTGAGCTTGGGAAATCGAGTGTCAAGAAATTTAGTGACGGCGAGATTCAGATCAATATTGACGAGTCGATTAGAGGGGCCGATGTCTTCATCGTCCAGTCTACTAGCGCACCTGTAAACGACAACCTGATGGAAATGTTAATCATGATTGATGCATTGAAACGCGCGTCGGCTAAAACAATCAACTTGGTGATCCCATATTATGGCTACGCTAGACAGGACAGAAAATCTCGTGCCAGAGAGCCAATTACAGCGAAGTTAGTTGCGAATATGATTAGCCGTGCTGGGGCAACCCGTGTGCTTGCACTTGATCTGCATGCAGCACAAATTCAAGGTTTCTTCGATATTCCGGTTGATCATCTGATGGGTGCCCCACTTTTGGCTGATTACTTCTTATCTAATCACTTAGAAGGGGATGCTGTGGTTGTTTCACCTGATCACGGTGGTGTGACGAGAGCACGTAAGTTGGCTGAGTTCTTGAAGGCCCCAATTGCGATTGTTGATAAGAGAAGGCCTAAGGCAAATGTGGCCGAGGTCATGAATATTATCGGTAGTGTCAAAGGTAAGCGTGCCATCCTGATTGATGACATGATTGACACGGCGGGGACAATTACTTTAGCCGCACAAGCGCTGATTGATGAGGGTGCAACAGAAGTCTATGCAAGTTGTACGCATCCGGTTCTGTCTGGCCCGGCCATCGAACGAATTGAGAATTCCGCAATTAAGAAGTTAATTATTACTGATTCAATTAACATTCCAGAAGAAAAACGGATTGATAAGATGACCGTCGTATCGGTTGGTCAATTAATCGGGGATGCCATCAAACGGATTTATGAGAATAAACCTGTTAGTCCATTGTTTGAAACAAGATTTAAGAGCAGATAAAAGAGTTGATTCAAAAAGCATTGAAGTTAGTCCTTTTGGACTATCATTCAATGCTTTTTTGCTGTTGCATATTTGGTTTGAAAATTTAGCAGTACGGATTCCGACTTGTTAAGTATAGTTGCTAAAACAACTGCGGAAATAAGTACAATTGGAAAATAAACGAATAATGTGAATGTACCGCGTGCATTAAACGGCTCGAAATGTATTCTGTTAAAAATAATTAGAATCACTGGATGAGAAAGATACAGAGTATATGTTAGGCTTGATAGAAATTTTACTGGAGAATGTAACTGTGGAAGTATCTTTATGATCCAAGTACCTAGTTTATAAAAGATAATCAATGTGGCCAGAGTCATAAGTAAAGGATCATAGTATTCAAGGTATATTACAAATTGATTGGTCTGTAATCGTTCAATGAATAGTGCAACAGTTAATGTAATTGCAAGTATTATGTAGCTGGTTAAAACAATAGGTGTGCTTAGATGTTCAAGATAATTATGTTCATGTAACCAGATACCAATATAAAAGTAAATTCCCCATTGTAATGGGCTTAACCACAATATACGGTTGATAAAGTTAATAGGAATTATGCCTGTAACAAGGCTTACGATGATTGGTGAAATAAGGAGAACCATGAAAATTAATTTACTATACTTTTGCATTAATTTGTAAAACATTATGCTAATTGGGTATTGAATTATCATAATCAACAAAAAATAGGTATGGTACCACATATTACCATATAATATATGGGTAATTAAGTACCTGATATTATAATCTCGAGCTGAATGACTCAATACGAGATAAGCAAAGTATAGTAGGCTCCAAGTGATATAAGGTAGAAAAAGTCTTTTTAGGTCATGTTTTACTATATCAAGGAAACTGATATTAGGATGTCTCTTGACTGTGTAAATTACTGAATAACCACTGAGAATAAAAAAGATTGGAACAGCAACGCTAGCAAACCTATTGAGTAACCTGGCGTAGAAAATATTTTGAACGGCAAACGGCGCTAATGAGTGAGTCATCACAACGAGAATAGCAGAAAATATCCTCAGAAAATCAATATATTCATAAATTTGCGTTTACACAATATTTTTGACACTCCCTTAAAAATTCTAGATCTTTTTCTCAATTAGTAAGAAAGTGGCTGGCAAGAGGGCGGCAAGGGAGCTAGTGTAGCCGATGTGATGACTCAAGGTTCAAGTACTGCGGAACGTGAAATTACGGAGGGTGTACTCCCTGGGAAAGTTTATCCAAACCACGAGGCAATTGACTTCTATCACCGTTATCAAGCAGACATCAAGTTGTTTGCAGAATTAGGCTTGAAGTGTTTTAGAACCTCCATTGCTTGGACGAGAATCTTTCCTAATGGCGATGAAGCAGAGCCAAATGAGGCGGGTTTGAAATTCTATGATGATCTGTTCGATGAGTGCCTCAAATACGGGATTGAACCCGTGGTTACTCTCTCGCACTTCGAGATGCCATATCATCTGGTAACTGAGTATGGTGGCTGGCGGAACCGTAAGGTGATTGACTTCTTCGTCAATTTCGCCACTGCTGTCTTTAACCGGTACAAGAATAAGGTTAAGTATTGGATGACCTTTAATGAGATTAACAACCAGACTAACTACGATCGGCCCTTCACACTGTTCACTAACTCGGGTATTACTGTGAAGCCCGGGGAGGATGCTGAGAAGACGATGTACCAAGCTGCGCACTACGAACTCGTCGCCAGTGCCCTAGCTGTCAAAATTGCGCATGAAATTAACCCTGCAATGCAAGTTGGTTGCATGATAGCGATGTGCCCAATCTATCCGGCAACCTCTAAGCCAACTGATATCATGAAGGCGGAGCGGGCAATGCAGACCCGTTACTACTTCAGTGATGTGCATGTTCGTGGTGAATATCCTGCATGGCTAGCTCGTTATTTCGAAAATAAGGACTTTAACCTAGATATCACGGCAGAAGATTTAGAAGCTCTAAAGACCGGCAAAGTTGATTATGTTGGTTGGAGCTACTACATGTCATTCACCGTCAAGGCTAAGGACCAAGAGGATGCTGATTTCAGTTACCGTGAGAGCGAATACTTAATTCAGAATCCGTTCCTGGAAGCTTCGGAATGGGGTTGGCAGGTTGATCCACTTGGACTCCGCTACTCGATGAACTGGATTCAGGATCGTTACCAGATTCCCCAATTTATTGTGGAAAATGGTTTGGGTGCCATCGATAAATTCGAGGATGGGACTGTGCACGATGACTATCGTGTCGACTATCTGCGCGACCACATTACGGCCATGCGTGATGGTGTCTTGCGTGATGATATCAAGCTGATGGGCTATACTCCATGGGGAGTAATTGACATTGTTTCCGCAAGTACTGGTCAAATGGATAAGCGGTATGGTTTAATCTATGTAGACAAGAATGACAAAGGTGAAGGAACCTTAGATCGTTACAAGAAGGATTCCTTCGCTTGGTTCCAACACGTCATTTCGACAAATGGCGCAGAATTAGAATAGGAGAGTTGATTGATGAGGGCTAAAGTTGTAGCAAATGTACCTGCAAAGTACTTTTTTAACAAAATTACAGAATCGGTGATTGAGGATATTAAGCAGCAGACAGGTACTGTACTTTCGCGTTCACAATTAAAAGATTTCTCGTTCGACAAGAAATTTGCTAACGGGCAGTATGGTAAGCTCGAGGTGACCGACTTCAAGGATGACGAACTCTACGCATATGAGATGCACTCTGGTAAGAATGCGCATAAGGTTAGTTATCGAATCAAGCCCCTGGGTGAGAAGAAGTCAGAGCTATCTTACGTGGAGCACGTTAGTGGAAGTAGTGCTACCGTTGATTTGAACAACAAATTGACTGGCTTCATTCTCGGTTGGGTGCGCCGTAAGCGCCTGAAACAGATGGGTAAGAAGATAGAGGAATTCTACCAACAGACCCTTGCCAATACGGAATCTAACTAATAAATAATAAAAACCAGTTCGACACATCGGGTCTCGTGAAACGACGTGCAGAACTGGTTTTTTTGTCTGGAGCAATGAATGCTTATTTTTCTGGTGTATCGGTCTTACTTTGTTGCAACAAATCCCGAATCTCCTTCAGGTACTGCTCAGTTGGTGAGATGCTGCCAGCATCCTTCTTTTCTTTCCTGAAGTGATTGAAGAACTTCACGATTAAGAATACGATGAACGCGATAATGATGAAGCTAATCACGTCGTTCAGAAAGTTACCAACTGTGAATAACGCACTGCCGATGCGAAATTTGATGGCGGAGAGGTCGATTGATCCTAAGAAAATACTGATTAGTGGGTTCAAAAGATTGCTGGTGAGGGATTTAACCAGCGTTGAAAGTGCACCACCAATCAGCACACCGACGGCCATATCCAGCACATTGCCTCGATTAATAAACTCTTTAAATTCATGTATCATTTTGATTGTTCTGTTCCTACCTTTCTTCTTGTGTCTGTCTGTTAGTCGTTGGCCAACTTAATTAGTTGATTATTCTTGATATGTTGTTGAAACTCTTGGTAAATTGGTTCGAAAATCTGGGTCTGGTGTTGTTTAACAAGCATCGTCTTTGGGAAGAAGAAACGAGCATCACCACTTTGTTCACCCATGATTGAGCGAACTAACGGGCTAAACTCTGATAACTCAACCAGCGTGCCATCATCCTGCATGATCTCAATCTGCGTCTTCGGATTTTCTGCGTGGGGGTCGTATGAGTCATATGGTAGGTCGAAACTATCGTTGATGGCGGTGTAGTATTCCGGGTCGAAGCCTACCTGACTAATTAATTCCCGCATTTTAGGTAGTAATGTGACGGTCTCGTCGTTGAATTCAACCGACTTGAACGGGCGGCGGTCGAGGAACCGGGTCGCAAGATCGCTGAGGATTGGGTCCGGATGGTGCCGCCAGATACCGAAGTTGGTGTTTAACACACCGTCATCGAGGCTCAGGTAGTCGGCTAAGGTCCAGTTGTGTGCCAGAAATGGGGCGAGTTGATCGACTACCTCAAGTTGACCATCATGGTAGATATCTTGGGCGCGCTTCAAGAGGTGGTCCAATATGACTTCCATTGAGCGGGACACCGGATGGAAATAAATCTGCTGGTACATCTGAAAGCGGGAAACGATGTAGTCTTCGACTGCGTGCATGCCGCCACGGTCAAACGCGATGCCACCTGCGTAAGGGCGAATGACGCGGAGAATTCTGGTGAGATCGAAACTACCGTATTGTGTACCGGTAAAGTACGCGTCACGCAACAGATAATCCATGCGGTCGGCATCTGCTTGACTAGAAATCATCTGGACGACCTGGGGATTCGGGTAAGTTTTGCCAATCACGCTGGCTACCTTCAAAGGAAAGTCTGGGGCGACAGTGCGGAGCACCCGGTTAATCTCTGTGGTCTCATCCGTAATAATCTGCTGAGTAATGGCCTCGTGGTTTGTGTTAAAGAGCCGCTCAAAAGTGTGGGAATAGGGTCCATGACCTACGTCGTGCAACAGGGCTGCACAGAGGGCAACGATGCGTTCTGATTCGTCCCAAAGACCATCACCTGGCGTTTGTTTTTTGAAATTACGATCGAATTTATCGCAAATTTTGCGCGTAATTTCATATACGCCCAGGCAGTGCTCAAAGCGAGAATGCTCTGCACCGTGGAAAGTATAACTGGTCGTTCCGAGCTGCTTGATGCGGCGCAGTCGCTGGAACTCGTGTGTATCAATCAGGTCAAGAATCACCTGATACTGAACGTGAATATAGTTGTGGACTGGATCACGAAAAACCTTTTCTTTTGGTAATTTGACCAAGTTGTATGCCGTATTATGCATGTGGAAGAGCCTCCATTCGTTTGGCTAAGTCAGCCAGATTCTGCTCGAAGTCGTAAATGAATTGATTATCGATGATTGATTCCAGCGTGACCTCTGAGTATTTGTTGCCTTGGCGTAAAAGCTGGGCCAAAATCAGTTGCTTGAGCTGTTCGTTTGCTGTTTGATTTGCTAACGAAATGCAGTCCGCTAGATTAGTCATCGCGTTAGGATCGACGCTTGGAAAAATCAGCTTGGGGTGTGCAGGTCTATTTGCTTGTTCATAGAAGTCGTGCATCATCTGCCCGCGTGCTTGTTGATTACCAACCACGCTATAATAGAGCATGATGCCGATGTTGTCCTTTGCACGCCGCTGCGCTTGGCCGGAGAACTTGAGCCCGCCAATGCTCAGATCGTAGGTACCAGGACAGTAGGACGTACTGACTTCTCTCTGCTCTACCTGAACATCAAACGAACTGAGCGCCCCCGCCGTCAGTTTCGTTGTCGCCTCATAGGCAGCGTTGATGGAGACGCCCGTTTGTTGTGGAAAGTATAATGAGGCGTTTAGGATGCCGGCGTCGCTAACGACGCCCAGGCCGCCGGCGTTGCGCACTACATAATTGAAGTGATTCTGCTCAATGACGGCGAGTCCGCGACCAAGTGATTTGAGTTTTGTATCCATATGCCCTAAAATTACTGTATCATTAAGAGTCCAGAATTGGAGGATGGGACGTTTGAGCCTCCCAGCCAGGTAGAGTAAGACATTAGAGGTCGCGATAGCATCTAACGCCTCGTTCTTTGCAAAATACTGGTTGAGCACCAGGAAGTCTTTACTATCTTCAAATAACACGTTCGACCTCCTTTTCCATATGCTTAAATTATAACAAACCAGTCGGAAAATACTTAATTGAGAGGTAATTAAATGCAATTAGTTCAGGTGAGAGTGAAAACGACGATTACACAGGGACCAGAAACGGAAAGCTTTGAGTTTTCGGAGCGCGGGCAACTGGAGGAACTAGATGGCAAATTTATCCTTAACTACCGTGAGTCGGGGACGATTCCGGTACGCATCGAGACGATGGGGAATAAGGTTGAATTAAAACGTGGTGTCGCCCCGGCCAACTATTCAAAGCTCCATTTTGCCGTTGGCCAAAGGGTAAGTACTGAGTATGTCGTCGATGGTCAGACAATGGAGATTGCTACACAGACCAAGTCTATCAAAAGAAGCCAGCCCGATGTGCAGTCGGAAAAGATTGTCATTGAGTACGATTTATACACTGGTGTAAACTTGGTGGGAAACTATTTCTTTGAATTGATTTTTACCAAATAAAATAGTATTATTGGAGACAGACTGTGGAAGGGATGTGCACTTGTGGGATTAGAGGAATTTAAGAATCAAAAAATTGAAGAACTATCATTAATTGAAGTTGCTCATGCTATCTTGGAAGAACGCCATGAAAGAATGGCCTTCGTTGACCTAGTGAATGCAATTCAGAATTTCTTAAACACTAAAGACGAAGAAATTCGTGACCGTTTACCACAATTTTATACTGACTTAAATATCGATGGAAGTTTCATTTCCCTAGGGGATAATGTTTGGGGACTGCGGTCATGGTACTCATATGAATCCGTTGATGAAGAAGTTAATCATCCTGAGGATGAAGAAGAAACACCACGCAAGAAGAATAAAAAGGTTAATGCATTCTTGGCGGACGTTGATGATGACATCATTGACTATGATGCGGACGATCCAGAAGACGATGACCTCACAGTTGATGACGATGACGAAGAGGATGATGACGACTTCGAGAAAGTTGCAAAAGATGATGTCGACGACGATGAAGACGAAGACGAGTTACCTGATGGTATCGAAGGTCAGCTCGCTGATTTAGGCGAGGATGATGACGATCCTGATTTGGGGATTGATTCAGACACCGATGACGAAGATGAAGAATAAATCCTTGACGATTTCGTTCTAGGACTGTATTATACTTTTTGGGCACCTTACAGGCGCGTAGTTCCCTAAGTAATTAGGGAACTTTTTTTGTTTTAAGGGATTTGCCTTCCTTTAGTAGAATTACCATTAATCAAAAAGGAGTAAACAATGACTAAATATATCTTTATTACTGGCGGTGTTGTTTCATCACTTGGTAAGGGAATTGTCTCAGCATCCCTAGCTCGTTTATTGAAGAATCGTGGCCTTAAGGTGACGATGCAGAAGTTCGATCCCTACATCAATATTGATCCAGGCACGATGAGCCCTTATCAACATGGTGAGGTCTTCGTGACTGATGATGGTACTGAGACCGACCTTGACTTGGGTCATTATGAGAGATTTGTGGATGTGAATCTCAACAAGTATTCTAACGTCACCACAGGTAAAATTTACTCCGAAGTTTTACAAAGAGAACGGCGCGGAGATTACAATGGCGCAACAGTACAGGTCATTCCACACATCACGAACATGATTAAAGAGAAAATTATGCGTGCTGCAACGACGACCGATTCAGACGTGATTTTGACAGAGATCGGTGGAACCGTTGGTGACATCGAATCACTGCCATTCCTCGAGGCACTTCGTCAAATGAAGGCAGATGTTGGCGCTGAAAACGTGATGTATATTCACACTACGCTAGTGCCGTACTTGCGTGCTGCTGGTGAGATGAAAACCAAGCCAACACAACATAGTGTGAAAGAATTACGGGGAATCGGTATTCAACCAAATATGTTGGTTCTAAGAACCGAGAAGCCAATTGAGCAGGGCATGAAGGATAAGATTGCTTCATTAACTGACGTGCCACTGGATGCCGTGATTGAATCCGTCGATGCTAAGCATCTGTACGATGTACCGTTGAATTTGGAGAAACAGAAGATGGATCAGGTTGTGGTCGACTTCCTCGGCTTAGATGTCCCAGCTGCCGATCTGAAGGACTGGACGAACCTTACTGAACGGGTTCATAACCTAAAACACACAACCAAAATCACGTTGGTAGGTAAGTACGTCGAGTTACAAGATGCCTACATTTCTGTGACAGAGGCTCTGAAACATGCTGGCTATGCTTACAATTCAGCGATTGAAATTAAGAAGGTTAAAGCTGAGGAAATCACGGCAGAAAACGTGCAAGAAAAATTGGGTGATTTGGATGGTCTAATCGTTCCCGGAGGCTTTGGCGATCGTGGACTTGAAGGCATGATTGAATCGATCAAGTATGTGCGTGAGAATGATATTCCATTTCTCGGTGTCTGCTTAGGGATGCAAATGGCTTCCGTAGAGTTTGCTAGAAACGTGGTCGGACTGAAAGATGCCAACACAACCGAAGTTGATGAGAACGTGAAGAACAACGTGATTGACCTGATGGCTGACCAAAAGGATATGGAAAATATCGGTGGTACTCTCCGTTTAGGCTTGTATCCTGCAACGTTGAAGCAAGGTACTAAGACAGCTGCTGCCTATGACAATCAAAGTGTCATTCAAGAACGTCACCGTCACCGCTACGAGTTTAATAACAAGTATCGTGCGCAATTTGAAGAGAAGGGCATGGTTTTCTCAGGGACTTCACCTGATAACCGGTTAGTCGAAATTATCGAATTACCTACGAACAAGTTCTTTATCGCAGCGCAATATCACCCAGAATTTCTTTCACGGCCAATGCGTCCAGAAGGTTTGTTCAAGGCGTTTATTGGTGCGGCAAGTGATCTACCTGAAAGTGACTTTACAAAATAATAAGAGGGACCTGACCGGTCCTTTTTTATTACAGTTGTGTCTGCAGCTTGTGTTTTTACTGCAATTCTTTTAACATGTTATTGATATGCATTCTAGTCAATGCAACTTTTAATTGGAAAAGGATCTTTCCCTCAATGAAAAAAATGATCATCCATGGTGGAAAGCCCTTAAAGGGCGACGTTTGGATTGGCGGTGCGAAGAATAGCACCGTTGCCCTCATTCCTGCGTCAATACTCTCTCGTACTCCTGTCACGCTTGATTCTGTGCCGAGAATTCAGGATGTGGATAACCTGATGGATCTCTTGGCTGAGATGAACGTCACGAGTGAGTTTGTCGAAACTACGCTGAAGGTGGATCCCTCGAATATTGAAATGCATCCTCTTCCTGCCGGTAAAATCAAAAGCTTACGTGCTTCCTACTATTTCATGGGGGCTTTACTCGGTCGTTTCGGCCGAGCTGTTGTCGGATTTCCGGGCGGAGATGATATCGGCCCCCGTCCCATTGACCAGCACATTAAGGGGTTTCAAATGCTCGGTGCGAAGGTGCGTAATGAAAATGATGAAATCGTCATTACTGCACCGGAGGAGGGACTGCACGGCGCTAATATTTATCTGGAGATGGTCTCAGTCGGAGCGACAATTAACATAATTTTAGCTGCTGTGACTGCCTCCGGTCGGACGGTAATTGAGAATGCTGCCAGGGAGCCGGAAATAATCGATCTGTCCACATTCTTAAATAATATGGGGGCGCGCATTCGTGGCGCGGGCACTGATACCATCAGGATTGATGGTGTGCCCGTATTGCAAGCTAGAAATGCGCATACGATTATCCCAGATAGGATTGAGGCAGGGACATACATCTCACTTGCCGCCTGTGTAGGTGAGGGAATCCGTGTCTGTAACATTATCGAAGAACATTTGGATTCATTCTTGGCGAAAGTTGAGGAAATGGGCGTCGGAATGGAGGTCAATGAGGATTCGATTTACGTTTATCCGGCAGGTGATCTTCAGATGATTCAGATTAAGACGATGCCTTATCCGGGCTTTGCGACTGATCTACAACAGCCGATTACACCATTGCTGCTCTCGGCCAAACAAGGTGAGGGTGTAATAATTGACACCATCTATCCGAAGCGTGTGCGGCACATTCCGGAATTACAGCGAATGGGTGCAGATCTTCATGTGGAAGATGATATTATTCTGATTCACCCAAGTAGTCATCTAAAGGGAGCCAAAGTTTCCGCAGATGAGATTAGAGCTGGGGCAGCTTTGATGATTACTGGCCTTATGGCAGAAGGTGAAACAGTGATTGAAAATGCCGATAACATTCTCCGTGGCTATGACAGAGTTGAGTTGAAGCTAAGGCAATTAGGCGCTGATGTAGAGATTGTGGACGCCTAGAATTCAGTAGACAAAGATATATGAGAAACAAAATTTAATTTTTACCAGAAGAAAAGCAAAAATCCTAGTGATTTTTGATTTTTTGTTTTTATATTGGACGAAAAATACCGCGGTAGAGCGGTATTGTGAACGCAATTCCATTTATTTTAAGAATAGTATTGACACAAGCTTAAACTAACCTTAAACTAAGAATAATTTCAAAAATCTAACAGTTGGTTTTCTGAGAGAAATAATTTAGTTGGGGGATTTAAAAATATGAAGTATAAGAAATTTGCGGCACTTGCTGTCACATTTGCTTCTGTCGCTTTACTAGCTGCCTGCGGAAACAGCAGCTCTGATAAGAGCAGTTCAGATTCTAGCAAAACTGCAAGCACCAAATATGCTTACGTGTATTCAACTGATCCAGACTCATTTGACTACAATGTAACCATGCGTGCAACGAACAATGACCACACGATTAACTTCGAAAATGGCTTGCTCGAAAACGATAAGTATGGTGAATTAGTTGGTTCATTGGCTAAGTCATGGAAGGTAAGTGACGATGGTCTCACTTACACATACAAATTGCGTGATGCAGACTGGACAGACAGTGAAGGTAACGTCTACGGCAAGATTACCGCTCAAGACTTCGTTACCGGCTTGAAGCACGCTGCTGACTCTAAGTCAGAGCAGATGTATGTTGTTCAAGGAAGTATCAAGGGTCTTGATGACTACGTTTCTGGTAAGACCAAGAACTTTGATGACGTTGGTGTTAAGGCTGTTGATAAGAAGACAGTTCAGTATACTTTGAACCAACCAGAATCATTCTGGAACTCAAAGACTACTTACGGAATTCTTTTCCCAGTTAACGAGAAGTTCTTGAAGCAAAAGGGTAAGGATTATGGTAAGGCAACTGCAGATAGCATCCTTTACAGTGGTCCATACTTGCTGAAGAACTTCACTGCTAAATCAGTTCTTGAATATACTGCTAACCCAAATTACTGGGATAAGAAGCACGTTTACATCAAGGATGTTAAGTTCACATTCTACGATGGTAAGAACCCAGATGAGCTTTACAAGAAGTTTGAAGCTGGTGAATACTCAAATGCCCGTGTCTTCCCTAACCTACCTGGTTACGACAAGATCAAGAAAGACAGTGGCAAGAACATCATCTACAGTATGCAAACTTCTATGACATTTAACATGACATTCAACTTGAACCGTGGCGCCTATAACTTAACTTCGAAGAAGACTGACAAAGCTAAGGAAGATACTAAGAAGGCAATCCTGAACAAGAACTTCCGTTTAGCTGTTCAAAAGTCAATTGACAAGAATGCCTATGCAGCACAATCTGTTGGTAAAGACGGTTCAAACAAGATTCTCAGAAACTCATTAACTGTACCTAGCTTCGTTAACGTTAACGGTCATGATTATGGTACTGAAGTCGAGAATCAATTGAAGAAATTGAATTCAGATTTATACAGTAACGTAAACCTTGCTGATGCCCAAGACGGGACATACAACAAGCAACAAGCCAAGGAATTATTCAAGAAAGCTAAAGAAGAATTGGAAGCCGATGGCGTTGCTTTCCCAGTTCACCTAGACCTTCCTCAATCTGAGACTTCAGCAACACTTGTAAATCAATCTAAGTCACTGAAGAAATCAGTTGAGAGCGTACTTGGTAAAGACAACGTTGTTGTTGACCTACAGTTAACTAACGATGACGAATACCAGAATGTAACGTACTATGCAACTACTGGTTCAGCATCTGACTTTGATATCAGTACTGCTACTGGCTGGGGTCCTGACTATGACGATCCTTCATCATACCTAGAAATCTACAACCCAGCAAACGGTTCACAATTGACTACTCTTGGTCTTGAAGCAACTGGTGAAGGTCAAGACATCTCTGCAGCAGCCAAGAAGGCAGTTGGTCTTGACGAATATGCCGACTTATTGAAGAAGGCAAATGCAATCACTGACGATAACAATGCTCGTTACGAAGCCTATGCAAAGGCCGAAGCATGGTTACTCGATGCAGGTCTACAATTACCAATTCAATCAACTGGTGGTTCACCAAGTGTAACTAAGTTGGTACCTCACCAAGGTGCATTTGCTTACTCAGGTGGTTACAGTTCTGGATCGTATAAGAACCTGAGACTCCAAGACAAGCCTGTGACGAACAAGGAATTCGTGAAGTCAAGAAAAGCATGGCTGCAGAAACGTGAAGAAATTGCTAAAAAAGAAGAATCAAAATAGTGCAAGTCTAAATAGATAGAGATTAGGGGGCTAGCTTTTTAAGTGGCCCCTTTTTCTTGATGATGCACATATTTAACATTTTGAAAGGAATATAAAATATGAAAAAGTATATCTTCTTTCGTGTAATTCGGTCTCTGGTCAGTATTTTCTTGGTGACGACATTAACGTATGTTGTAATCTTTCAAATGATCCCCCGCGATAAGATTTTTAAGCAAGATGTCATGATTACCAAACTCAAGGCAGAACCTGATAGATTAGCTGATTACGAAAATAACGCTTATGCGAAGATGAACTATCTCGAATATCTTGATACTAAGCATTTGGTTTCTCGCGCACAAAAAGATGGCGTGAAGGTTGATAGCGCAAATTCAAAAAGTGATAAGCAAAAGCTTCAGCAGTGGGCCAAGAAGGCAGGCTTTAAGATAAAAACGTATAAGCAAAGCAAAAACTTCTATGCTACTAGAGACCTGCCATTGCTTGAACGACTGGGCAGATTCTATGGCCACATGTTCGAGTTTGATCACCCATGGAATGTGCAGGACAAGAATAATCCGAATATGAAACGTTACTTGAAGATTGAAAAAGACCCAATGGTTGGCTGGGCGCTGGTTGGTTCGGGAACTAAGTACAAGTATCAAATTTACTTCAATGACTCTTTCCCTTACATCCACCAGAACTTCTTCCACCTGAATCTTGGTGTCTCCTACCCAACTTTCTCAGGCCGTAAAGTAACCGAGGTTATTGGTCAGAGACAAGGTCAAACGCAGAGTGAGCAACTGAAGTTAGATGACGGTACAACATTTAATACGGCCGATGATATCTATTCAAGACAGTATCAACCAAAAGATAAACAGGACGGTGTTGCCGCCGATCGTTACGGTGACAACTACACATATACGGATAAGTCATATTCTGATCCTTCAATGATTGGAACTTCCTTTAAAGCGGGAATCTTTGCCTTGATTATCCAATATGTAGTGGCCATTCCGATGGCAATTTGGATGGCGCGCTATAAAGGTAAATGGATTGACAAATTAGGAACAGGTATTGTGACGGTCCTAATTGCAATTCCCGGATTGGCCTTCATCTACGCAGTCCGCTTTGTTGTCAATAGTTTGTTCGGCATACCAGAAACTTTCCCAACACTTGGTGCAAGCGCCCTCGGTTCGTGGATTGGCCCAATTGTTGTGCTCGGTTTAATGTCTGTTCCTAGTTTGGTCGTTTGGTTTAGACGTTATATGATTGACCAACAATCTTCTGACTATGTGAAGTTTGCCAAGGCTAAGGGATTGAATGATAGTGAAATTTATAAGAAGCATATCTTTAAGAATGCATCAATTCCAATTGTACAAGGTATACCTGGTCAAATTATTGGTTTGATTGGTGGGGCAACGATGACCGAGACAATCTTCGCAATGCCAGGTATGGGTAAGATGTTACCTGATGCGATTACCGCAAATAATAATACTATTGTCATCGCCTTGGTCTTTGTGTTCACTACAATTTCTATTTTCTCAATCTTATTTGGTGATATTTTGATGACAATCGTTGATCCAAGAATTAAACTCTCAAGTTCAGGAGGTAAATAATCGTGTCAGAAAAAGAAAATACTGAGATTACCGCTGATGATTTTACCCTTGTAAAACTCGATGACAAAAGCTCAGAAGTAATTGATACGCCCAAGTATTCATACTGGAAATCCGTGGCTAGGAGTTTCTTTAGTAATAAGATTACCGTAGCCATGCTTATCTTAATTGTTGTTATCTTGCTGATGTCGTTTATTCAACCGCTGTTTAGTGGCTACGATTTGATGAACGTTGACAATATCAATAATTTGGATGCTCGTTATAACTGGCCAGATGCTAAGTATTGGTTCGGAACCGACCAAGATGGTAAGTCATTGTTTGATGCCATCTGGGCTGGAGCGAAAACCTCAATTTCTATTTCAGTTATCTCAACTATCATTACGACGGTAATTGGTGTTGTGATCGGTTCCTTTTGGGGTAGCTCGAAGGCAATGGATCGCATCATGTTGGAAATTTACAACGTGTTCTCAAACATTCCAATGCTCTTAATCGTCATGGTACTTTCATACACTTTAGGTGCCGGTTTTTGGAACCTGATTCTCGCAATGACACTAACGACGTGGTTGGGCACCGCGTACTTTATCCGTGTGCAAGTAATGATTCGCCGAGATCAAGAGTATAATATTGCTTCCAGAACATTAGGTACGTCGACATGGAGAATGATCACGAGAAATATTCTGCCGTACCTGACGTCAGTCATTGTGACCAATGTTTCATCGCTTTTGCCTGCATTTATTGGAACGGAAGTATTCTTGTCATTTCTAGGTGTTGGTCTGGGTCAAGACGTGCCTTCACTTGGACGTCTAATCTCTGATTACTCGCCATACATGTCTAGTTACCCATATCTCTTCTGGCTTCCTGTTATAGTATTGTCATTAATTACAATTTCACTTTATCTTGTTGGGCAAAATCTGGCTGACGCTAGTGACCCAAGGACACATATGTAGGAGGAGAACGGATGGTTGAAAATGTTTTAACAGTGGACAATCTTTCTGTTGGCTTTCGCGTACGTGGACGTGAGTTAAAGGCGATCAGAAATGTATCACTAGAATTAAAAGAAGAAGAAACACTAGCAATCGTTGGTGAATCGGGATCAGGTAAGTCTGTACTAACAAAGACTTTTACCGGTATGCTCGAATCAAACGGACGAATTACTGGTGGTACGATTGACTACCGTGGACAAATCCTCAGTGGTTTGAAGACTGATAAGCAGTGGGAGGGAATTCGTGGTAACAAAATCACCACGATTTTCCAAGACCCAATGACATCACTAGACCCAATCAAAACAATCGGTTCACAAATTGCCGAGGTTGTCATTAAGCATCAAGGTAAGAGTAAAAAAGAGGCGAAAGAAATTGCCATCGATTTGATGGCTCGGACCGGGATTCCGGACGCCGCTAAGCGCTATAATGAGTACCCCTTCGAGTACTCTGGCGGTATGCGTCAAAGAATTGTTATTGCCATCGCTCTTGCTTGTCGGCCAGATATTCTGATCTGTGATGAGCCGACGACGGCACTTGATGTAACAATCCAAGCACAAATATTGGATTTGATTAAGGAATTACAGGCTGAATACAAATTTACCACTATTTTCATCACGCATGATTTGGGTGTTGTGGCATCAATTGCCGACCGAATTGCCGTAATGTATTCTGGTGAGATTATTGAGGTAGGTACCGCGGAAGAAATCTTCTACGATCCAAAGCATCCTTATACATGGAGCCTGCTGTCCTCACTACCTCAATTGGCCCATCGTGGTGGAGAATTATTCTCCATCCCCGGCACCCCACCATCTCTATACAAAGATATTGAGGGTGATGCTTTTGCACCGCGTAATCCTGTGGCCTTGGCCGTGGATTTCAAGAAAGAACCGCCAATGTTCAAGGTTACGGATACGCATTATGCAAAGACTTGGTTGCTTGACGAACGTGCACCAAAAATCGAAAAACCGGAGATTATTAATAATCTGCATGAGAAACTGCTGGCGCTTGAGTACAGTGAAAATTCTGGTGACAAGGTGATTACAGAAGGGGGAGATATCATTGAACCAAGATAAAGAAGTTTTACTCTCTCTGAAGGATTTACAAATTACCTTTGGTGATGGCAAATCAAAATTTGTGGCCGTTGATGATGTTAATCTAGAAATTTTCAAAGGAGAAACATTCTCACTGGTTGGTGAATCAGGTTCTGGTAAGACGACGATCGGCCGGGCCATTCTCGGGATTAACCCAACAAGTAATGGCGACATTATTTTTGAGAATAAAAAAATCAACAAGAAGCTGTCAGCTAACGAACGCAAGGACGTGACGCGCAGAATCCAGATGATTTTCCAAGATCCGCAGGCCTCGCTAAACGAACGTGCCACAATCAATTACATCATCTCAGAAGGACTGTACAACTTTCACCTCTTCGACTCCGAGGAGGACCGGTTAGAGAAGGTCACCAAGATGATCGAGGAAGTTGGTTTACTGCCTGAGCATCTGTACCGTTACCCACATGAATTCTCCGGTGGTCAAAGGCAAAGAATCGGGATTGCCCGTGCATTAGTGATGGAGCCAGATCTAATTGTGGCCGACGAGCCAATCTCTGCGTTAGACGTTTCGATTCGTGCGCAAGTCTTAAACTTGCTGAAGAAGTTCCAAAGAGAAGAAGACCTGACCTACCTCTTCATCGCCCATGACTTGTCAGTTGTTCGTTTCATTTCTGACCGCATTGCCGTGATCAGAGCGGGCCGAATCCTCGAGGTGGCTGAGACGGAGGAATTATTCCTTAATCCGCTTCATCCGTACACTAGGGCATTGCTCTCTGCAGTCCCTGTGCCTGATCCGGTCTTAGCCAAGAAGAAGGAACTGATCGTTTATGATCCCGCAATGCACCACTACGAGACGGATAAGCCGAAGTTTGTGGAGATTAAGCCTGGTCACTTCATTTATGCGAATGAAGCTGAGCAGGAGGGTTATCACGACTACTTGGCCAAAAAGGGTATGTGATTTAGGCCGTTGCAATTGGGAGCTAAATTTGCTATCATAAATCAGTCGTAATATAATCTCTATTTCGGCAGACGAAATAGGGCAAAAGGAGAAAAATTATGAAAGAAAATATTCATCCAGATTATCATAAAGTAGTCTTCATGGACTCATCAACAGGCTTCAAGTTTGTTTCTGGTTCAACTAAGACTTCTAACGAAACTGTTGAATTCGAAGGCGAGACATACCCATTGATTCGTGTCGAAATCTCATCAGATTCACACCCATTCTATACTGGTAAGCAAAAGTTTGCTCAAGCCGACGGCCGAATCGACCGTTTCAACAAGAAGTATGGCATGAAGGAAGAAAACAAAGAAAACTAATTAAGTTTGGTATTCAAAAAGAGCCGACCCACAATTGTGGGTCGGCTCTTTATTTTGGCTGCTGGATTAGTCTATTTATCTTCATCCCGAATCTCGCGGGTGTTGAAGAATGCAAGGATAAAGTTGGCGGCGACCAGCAGACTGGTCGAGATGAATACGGCGCTATAGCCGAATATACCGGAGACGCCAGAGCCAAGCATTGGTCCGACAACGTTGCCGGCCGCTTGGAACGACTGGTTATAACTGAAGATACGACCCGTGGCCTCATACGGAGAATACTTGGCCAGCAGGGTTTGAATCTGCGGTAACATGGCGGCATCCGAAATCCCCACTAGGAGCCTGAGGAAGCCAAGCTGATAAACATTGGTCACAAATGCTTGGGGGATAAAGACTATCACCCCAAATATTAGGCCACCCAACAGGATTTTATGTGTGCCGATACGGTCGCCCCAGGCGCCAAATCGTGGGGCCGCAAGGAGGGTAGCAATTCCCGGTAGTGACGAGACAATCCCACTAACGAGCGCCACGCCGTCACCGTTATTCATCAGTTGTCGCACATACAGGCTTAGAATCGGGTTGACCGAGTTATTGGAAGCTTGCACGATGAGTGTGGTAATGAACATTCCCATAATCAGGTGTGGATACTTGAGGTTTTTGTAGAGCGAGCTGGCATTGACCATGTCCTTCTTTGCCACCGGCGTAAACTCCTCGTGTACGAAGAAGACGGTGAGGAGAAAGGCGATAAAAAGGAGTGAACCGGTGATGAGAAAGGGCACGCGGTAACCGAACGCCTCGGCAATCACGCCACCAAACAGTGGGCCAAGCAGCGTTCCAGTCACAGTTCCCGTGGTTAGGGTTCCAAGGGCCTGGCCGGACTTCTCCTTTGGTGCACTCGTGGCTAGCAACGCATTTGAATTAGAAATGAAGCCGGAGAAGACACCCTGGAGGGTCCTTAAGGCGATCAGCTGGTAGACATTTGTGACGAAGCTCATCAAGGCGATAATGATGGCCATCCCAAGGCTTGCCCGGAGCATCATGATCTTACGTCCGTGCTGATCGGCCAATTTACCCCAAATTGGTGATACAATAGCAGTAATTAAAAAAGTGGAGGAGAAAGTGACCCCACTCCAGAGATTTAGTTCAGTTCTTGAAAATTTTCCCAATGTATCAATGAATAAACTCATAAAAGGGGTGATGAGGCTAAAGCCTAAACCGGCGACGAAGTTCCCGAACCAGAGCACGTGCAGGTTTTGCTTCCAAACGGGTAATTTCTTGTTGCCGATGTTAAATGATAAACGTTTCATTGTTGTCTCCCCTTTTTATCAGATAAGATAATATTTTACGCTTGACAGCGCTGTTTTACAAGTGGCCCGATTTCAAAGCTTTTATTTCTTTGTTAAAAAAAGTATAATGGTACATGTGCAATTTTTAGTGCAGGAGTTTTGAAATGAAAATGATGCTTTCAGAGATTGCTCGCGCAATCGGTTCGAAGTTCAACAACGAGAAGTATAAAGATGTTGAAATCACGGAAGTGCAATTCGACAGTCGTCAGATAACAGAGCATGCGCTATTCGTTCCCTTAATTGGTGAACGAGATGGGCATGATTTCCTGGATGCGGCTAGAGCAAGTGGTGCCTGTGCAACCTTGTGGCAGAATGACCACGAGTTACCACAGGTGAAGTTTCCGGTGCTCGAGGTTGATGATACACTATCCGCCATGCAGTTGCTAGCAAAGTACTATCTGAATAAGGTGAATCCGAAGGTTGTGGCTGTTACCGGTAGTAACGGCAAGACCACTACTAAAGATATGATCGCCGCTGTGCTTCTACAAGAGTTCAACGTTCATGCAACTCAAGGTAATTTCAATAATGAAATTGGCGTACCGTTTACCATTCTGCAGATGAAGATGAACACGGAAGTGCTCGTCGTCGAGATGGGCATGGATCGGCCGGGCCAATTAGCGCTTTTGAGTGAGCTGGTTGAACCTGATGTGGCCGTGATCACGATGATTGGTGAGGCACATATCGAGTTCTTTGGAACCCGCGACAGAATCGCGCAGGCTAAGATGGAGATTACCAGTCATTTGAAAGAGGACGGCTTACTGGTCTATAACGGCGATGAGCCGCTATTGCGAAATTTAGCAGCGTCCCTGAGCCAAGAGAAACTTACTTTTGGCTTTAATGAAGACAACGACATTGTTGGTAGCGATATTCACTCATATAAATATCATGCGTCATTTATAACCAACGCTTCAGATGATAAATTCAGTATCCCGCTAATCGGCGGCCATAACGTCTCTAACGCATTGGCGGCCATCCTAGTCGGTGAACATTATCATGTACAATTGGCAACCATTAATCGTGCGCTACAGAAGTTTAAGGCGACAGAGAACCGAATGGAGTGGCGTAAGGGCGATGCGGGTGAGGATATCCTCGATGATATCTACAACTCAAACCCCACCGCGGCCGCTGCAGTTCTTAACTCTTTTGCTGCTGTGCCGCGGCGCAAAAACGGTCAGCGGATCATCGTTTTAGCAGATATGCTAGAACTCGGTGAGCGGGGACCGGCGTTTCATGCGCAGTTAGCTGCCGATATCAATCCGGCAGAGATAGACGAAGTCTTTCTGTACGGCACATTAATGGAGAATCTGGCTGCCAAGCTCAAAGAGAAGTTTGCGCCAGAGAAATTGCATTTGTTCCATATCGATCAGCAAGCACAGCTGATCAATCAGTTGAAAGATACAATTCATACGGATGATATTGTATTGTTAAAGGGCAGCCACAGCATGAATTTAGATCGTGTGCTTGCTGCGATATTATAGGAGGATTTTTTTGAAATTTGACCAACTAGGCTTAAGCGAGCCCATTTTAAAAGCAATTAAACGCGCAGGATTTGAGGAAGCAACTCCAATCCAGTCCGAGACCATTCCACTGGTCTTAGAGGGTAAAGACGTGATTGGCCAGGCACAAACCGGTACTGGTAAGACAGCGGCATTTGGCCTACCAATGTTGCAAAAGCTTGATAAGAATGCAAGATCCGTTCAAGCACTTGTTATCTCCCCAACCAGAGAGTTAGCAATTCAAACACAAGAAGAATTATTCAGACTTGGCCGTGACGAGAAAGCAAAGGTTCAGGTCGTCTATGGTGGTGCAGATATTTCGCGCCAAATACGTGCATTAAAACAAGTTCCAGCTATCCTGGTTGGTACACCAGGCCGTTTATTAGACCACATCAAGCGGGGCACTGTTAAGCTAAATGAGGTCCACACAGTGGTACTTGATGAGGCTGATGAAATGCTCGACATGGGCTTCGTCGAAGACATTGAAAGTATTTTAAAGAACGTGCCAAACGAACATCAAACATTACTCTTCTCGGCTACGATGCCTAAGCCAATTCAGCGAATTGGTGAGAAATTCATGCAGGATCCCGTTGTCGTTAAGATTAAGACAAAGGAACTGACTGCTGACTTAATCGATCAATACTTCGTGCGGGCCAAAGAATTTGAGAAGTTCGATGTCATGACAAGATTAATCGATGTGCAAGATCCTGATTTGGCCATTGTCTTTGGTCGGACCAAGCGCCGTGTCGACGAAGTCACACGCGGTTTACAAGCACGTGGCTACAATGCCGAGGGTATTCACGGTGATCTCTCCCAACAGAAGAGAATGTCCGTCTTGAAGCAATTTAAAGCAGGTAAGCTGGATATTCTGGTGGCAACCGATGTGGCTGCACGTGGTCTGGACGTTTCTGGCGTCTCACATGTGTATAACTTTGATATTCCACAGGACCCCGAGAGTTACGTTCACCGGATTGGTCGGACTGGGCGGGCCGGTAACTCAGGTATGTCAGTTACTTTCGTTACACCAAACGAAATGGGCTACCTCTCAACTATTGAGAGTCTAACCAATAAGAAGATGACTCCTTTACGTCCACCTTCAGATTCAGAGGCCTTCAAGGGTCAATTGACCGCTGCTACAACCCAAATCGATAAGATGATTACTGACGGTGAGCTCGACAAGTATAATGATGCGGCCGAGAAGTTGCTTGAACAATACGAAGCCGTTGATCTTGTCTCAGCATTCCTGAAGGAAATTGCCAAGGATAGCTCTAGCGTGCCGGTTAAGTTGACCTCAGAACGCCCACTACCATTCAGACGTGGTAATGGTGGCGGTGGTAACCGTGGCAACCGGAACTTTAAACGTGGCGGGGACCGTAACGACCGTCGTCGGCGCCAATCTAATACTCAGAATGATCGTCGCAATGGCGGTCGTAATGACAACAACAGTCGCGGTAACTCTTCAGACCGTCGTCGCTCAGACAATAAGGGTGGCGCGCGGCATGAATTCGTCATTAAAAAGAAGTAGACATTCAAAAGCCCATTTTGGGGCTTTTTTTGGTATGCTATTGTTAGTAATATTGAGGGTGACGAGATGATTATTGGAATTGGTAATGACGTAGCTGAATTAGACAGATTCAAGGAACATGTGCTGCAGAATGATGGCTTTGCTCGTAAAGTACTGACACCTGCCGAACTAGCCGTATACGAGACGCTAGAGGAGACGGGACAAGTGCGCTTTCTAGCGGGGCGGTTCTCGGTGAAGGAGTCATTTGCGAAGGCTTTAGGTACCGGCATCGGAAAGGGCGTGGCCTTTCAAGACATCCAGACAATCAATAATCAGCAGGGTAAGCCGATTACCAGTGCCAGAATTTTCCATGGCCGAATTTTGACGACGATTACCCACAGTAGAACTGAAGCATACACGATAGTATTGTTGGAGGATTAGAAAATTTGGTACAAGCAATGAAACGTAAGACAGCGGTGCACGTCAACTTAGGCGCAATTGCCGCAAATGTTCGCAGCACGGTTGACCATCTACCCAAGGGAACGCAAATGTTTGCGGTGGTGAAGGCTAATGGTTATGGACATGGCGCAGTCCCCGTTGCACGTGTTGCAGCAGCCAATGGAGCAACCGGTTTCTGTGTGGCTGTGCTAGATGAGGCTCTGGAGTTACGCAAGCATGATATTAAACTACCGATTCTGGTGCTCGGAATCACTGCATCAAGCTTGGCTCTAGAGGCTTTAGTGAACGACATTTCGCTGACAGTCGGGAGCCTTTCGTGGTTACAGGAAGCGAAGCAAGGCTTATTAGCTGCAAATGAACCTAATTTGGTGAATAAGAAGTTGCGAATCCACCTGGCAATTGACTCCGGAATGGGGCGTATTGGCTTCATTGAGGATGATGAGTTCAGCGCAGCTAACGAGTTTCTGTTAAAGAATCAGGATTTATTTGAAGTAGAGGGAATTTACACCCATTTCGCATCAGCTGATTCAGCAGATGAAACTTACTTCAACTATCAAGTCAAACGTTTCAATCACCTGCATGATTTACTAACAGTGAGACCAAAGTATACCCACGTTGCCAATTCGGCCACGAGCCTCTTTCATGCAGCATGTCACAGCGACCTAATTCGCTTTGGTATCGGAATGTACGGGCTAAACCCTTCGAGCACGAAGGGTGTGACGGATTTACCATTACCATATGAATTACAACCGGCGCTCAGTCTGCGGAGTGAGCTCGTGTTCGTCAAGCAGAATCACCCGGGAATGGGTGTCAGCTACGGCTCAACCTACAATTCGCAAGAGGATGAATGGATTGGAACACTGCCGCTTGGCTATGCCGACGGCTGGCAACGCCGGATGCAGGGATTCAAAGTCAGAGTTCTAGATGAGTGGTGTGAGATTGTTGGTCGGGTCTGCATGGACCAGTTCATGGTCAGGTTACCATACGAAATGCCGGTGGGAACTGAAGTTGAACTGATTGCGGCTGATTCTACTGCACCAAATTCGCTCCGAGCTGTCGCGGATTATGCGGAGACGATTCATTACGAGATTGCTTGCCTCTTGCAAGACCGATTACCACGTATTTATGAGAATTAGTTGATGAAAAGTAAAATACTCTTAGAACAGTTTTATGGACGTCTATTAGCGTCTATAAAACTGAAACTAGGAGTTTTTTTGTATCAGTGAATTTAAATTAATTTAATTTTCTAAACTCGTTGACATTTACTTTTAAAAGCTTAATATGACTATAAGTAGATTTAAACAACGAACTGAACTGTGGTGGTGGCTATGCTCAAAGTGACTAATTTAAAAAAGATGTATCAAGGCTTTGAAGCTGTTCACGATATCTCATTTGAGTTGAATCCTGGTGAGGTGTTGGCATTTCTCGGTCCTAACGGTGCTGGTAAGACTACAACTATTAAGATGATACTTAATTTGATCATCCCAACGTCAGGTGAGATAGAAGTTTTTGGCGAAAAGCTTGATAATAGACACCACTACTTACTTGAAAACATTGGAGCTGTTCTTGAAGGGAGTCGCAATCTCTATTGGCGAATGTCACCGAAGGAAAATTTTATTTACTGGGGAGGTATTCGTGGAATTTCCAATAAGGATGCTATTTTAAACGGTCTCTCCTATTTAGATATGTTTGGTATTGGTGATAAGAAAGATATACCAGTACGTGAGCTAAGTCGAGGAATGCAACAAATAGTTTCAATTTGTTGTGCTTTGCTTCATCATCCAAAGATTCTTTTTTTGGATGAACCAACACTTGGCTTGGATGTCAACGCGAGCGATAAAATACAAGAAGTCATTAGCAATCTAGTACAGTCGGAAAATATGAGCGTATTATTGACTACGCATCAAATGTCTGTCGCTCAAAACCTTGCCAGTAGAATCATTATGATCAGGCAAGGACAAATTATTTTTGACCAACTTGCGCCATCTGTTATTTCTAGCTTTGATCAGGATATCTACTCACTTAGTTTTAGCAAGGAGATTACAGATAATCTGATAGATTTAATTTCTCAAACAGGTGTAGTGGAAAAGGTTGGCCGAATGGAGTATCAAGTAGCGCTTAATGCACCGCAAAAATTACCGAATTTATTACAGGTATTAGCTAGTTCACCAATTACCGCTGTAAATAAGCAGACGATAGATCTTGAGGTTCTATTTAGGAAGCTGATTAATCAGCAGGGGGTGGCTGAATGAGACGTATTTTTGTTGCTGAATTTAGTCGGATTCTTCTCTCGTACAAAAGATACCCAACTGAGGCAATTGCGCAGATTTTCATTGCAGCAGGTGGTTTCATCGCTTTAGTAAAAGGTGGCAGTTTTCTGAGTGGAATTCCTTTGATGGGAACACGCTTAAGCGACCTGGTTATCAGTTACATTTTGTGGATGTTGATTCTCAATTCAATTGGTGATAGTGGCTTTAGTGTTGTTGATGAATCCGAAGCTGGAACGTTAGAGCAACTTTACTTATCAAAATACAATCCCACACAGCTATTCTTGATCCGTAGCGTTGTCAATATAATTTTCTCACTACTTTTTATTTTGATTGTTATGACTTTATTAATGCTTGTGATGGGCATCTCTTTGCATGTTAGATTTGAACTGATTATTCTGCCAATTGTATTGGCATTGATAGTAGCAATGGGTGTTGGCCTACTCGTCGCGAGTCTTGCAATTTTGTTCAAAAAGGTCACACAGTTATTCACGATTATTCAGTTTGGTTTTATATTCCTGATTATGTACCCATTTTCAGATGGAAACATCTTGTCCCAGATTGTGGGTAACATCATGCCAATCACGCCAATTTATGTCTGGTTGACGAACATTACTCGCAGCCAATCAATGTTCTATCCAAATAGGTGGCAACTACTATTCAGTGTCGTAAATGCCCTCGTATGGTTTACTGGTGGAATTATCTGCTATCAGGTTGCATCTAATAGGGCACAGCGACTCGGTACCCTTGGTCATTATTAATAAAAAAATAAAAATCTGTTCTCCAACTTTACGGAGAACAGATTTTTCATTCTGGAAAAAGACTGATTAAGCATATGGTTGATCGTCTGACCTAATTGCTTGGCCGGATTGGAGGTCTTCAATCTCTGAGACAATGAATCCTTTTTTCTCAAGCTTGGTTACGACAGTATCTAAGAGCTCACGTGAGACGCCAGCCGGCAAAGTGAAGAGCGTTCGGCGCACGAACTCGTCCCGCTTTGCATCCAAGGTCAAACATCCTGCAATGGACGTGTACTTCGAGATAATCTTGGCCATCTTCGAGAGGTCGCCTTGCCCGTCTCCAGAAAGGGTGGTCAACACGTAACTACCGACCTTGACATTCCACGCTTCAGACAGCATATCGAGCAGTCGGGCATGCGTCAGGATACCGTAGAAGCCGCTCTCATCATCAAGTACAGCAATATAAGGTAAGTCTTTGATGTTGAAGAATACCTGGAAGAACGGTGAGTTAACCTGTATGGTCTTCGTGGCATTCTTTAGGAGATAGGTCACTGGGATGTTCATGTCGCCGCCTTGTGACTTATGGCGGTAAATATGCATCTTATAGATATTACCGCGGAAAATCTTTCCTGTGTCATCCAGGATAGGAATACAGCGGAAGCCAGAGTCTTCCAGAACTTTTAACGCCTCAGCTAAAGTTACGTTCTCAGAAACTGTCGTTAAATAATCCTTTTTTTGAACGAGTGATTTTATTAACATGTTATCCTCCAATTAGGTTGTTTACTCTCAGATGATATCATACTTTACATTAAAAATAAATTAATGTATGAAATATTTTTTGAGTAGAGGGCACGGAACACCGGGAGTTGAATTAGCGCAAAAAAAAAGTGCCGTTTGGCACTTCTCTAAAAGGCAGATTATTGACGAGTCTTGATACCAGTTTCAACAAGAGCTTTGTCCATAACTTCCTTCAACTGTTTAGCTGAAGCAGTCATTGAAGCTTGCTCTTCTTCGTTCAATGGCATTTCGATAATTTGTTCCAAACCTTTACGTCCGATAACTGCAGGTGTACCGATATGGATGTCGTTCAAGCCATATTGGCCTTCCAAATGAACTGAAAGTGGTAGCACAGCATGTTCGTCGTTCAAGATAGCCTTGACGATTCTTGCAAGTGCAGCACCGATACCATAGAAAGTAGCACCCTTAAGGTTGATAATTTCGTATGCAGCATCAGCAACTTGCTTGTGGATTTCTTCAGTCTTGTTCTCGCCAACTTCTGGGTGTGCTTTGATCCAATCAGTAACCTTTACACCACCAACGTTTGCGTGTGACCAAGCTGGGAATTCAGTGTCACCGTGTTCGCCAAGCATATATGCGTGGACCGAACGTGGGTCAACATTTTCCATTTCACCAATCCGCTTTTTAAGACGAGCAGAATCAAGTGAAGTACCAGAACCGATTACGCGATCCTTAGGGAAACCAGAAAGCTTCCAAGTTACATGAGTCAGGATGTCAACTGGGTTAGCAGCAACAACGAAGATTCCTTCGAAACCTGATTCAACGATTGGTTCAACGATTGAACTCAAAATCTTAAGGTTCTTGTTTACTAGATCAAGTCTAGTTTCACCTGGCTTTTGTGGTGCACCAGCTGTGATGACTACGACGTCAGCATCTTTACAGTCTGAGTATTCTGCTGAGTAAATGTTCTTTGGTGCAGTCCAAGGAATGGCATCGGCTAAGTCGATTGCATCACCTTTGGTCTTGTCCTTTGCAACATCGATGATACCGAACTCTTGGGCAACACCTTGTTGAACCATTGCAAATGCAAAACTTGATCCAACAGCACCGTCACCGACGAGCATAACTTTTTGTGGTTCTTCGTTTCTTGACATGAATATACGTCCCTTCAATAGATAATTGGAATCTTTTTCCAAGTAAAAGTATAACATATATAGAAAAAGAATTTGGTTAAATTTTTCACTAATAGGGTGTAGTGGCTTAAATCAATGGCTGCCAATGTGCTATAATTTTCAAACGACAAAAGGAGTGCAGAGTAATGAAATTAATTGTTGGCCTGGGGAATCCAGGCGCTAAGTATGCGAATACGAAACACAATGTCGGCTTCATGACACTTGATCAGTATGCGGATGCGAAAAATGTTAGTCTCTTGAACGAGAAATTTAATGGTTTGTATGTGAAAACCAGAATTAACGGCGAGCACGTCATCTTATTAAAGCCCCTAACTTATATGAATGAATCCGGACAGGCAGTGGGAGAGTACGCGCGCTTCTTCAAGATTGCGCCAGCTGATATCCTGATTATTCAAGACGACATGGATTTGCCATTAGCCAAACTGCGTATTCGTGAGAGCGGCTCTGCCGGTGGCCATAATGGTATCAAGAGCGTGATTGCTCACCTTGGTACCCAAGACTTTTTGCGCTTAAAAATCGGGATTCAACACCCAAAGCGGGAGAAGGTAATCGACTGGGTACTAACGCCCTTTGAAAAGGATGATGCAGCTCTGATGCAGCACTCATATTCGGTTGCGCAGGGTGCGCTGGACGACTTTATCGCCGGCGTGAGTGTGCAGGAGTTGATGAACAAGTATAATTAGTTTTGGCAATAGACGTGGTAGTCGCCACGATGAAATACGAGGTAGAAACCAGATGCAGCTGCTAGATTTAGTCCTACAGAATCGTGAGTTGAAGAAATTTATTGAGGCGGTCCCGACCAAAGGACGTTCACTACTGACAGGCGTAAATCCCAATGCTGTTTCCTTGGTGCTGGAATTGTTGTTGTACCAAATTAAACAACCAATTATCTACGTGGCTGAAAGTGAGGCCAGAGCGCAGGAACTGACAGAGCAATTAGCTGGAATACTACAGGATAACGAAAGTTACACCTTCCCGGTTGACCCATTGCTGGCGACCCAAGGGGCCTTTTCTTCACCAGATGAGTTAGCAGAACGTATCCTCGCCTTAGATTTTCTGGGCAGTAAGAGAAGCGGTGTAGTCGTGACTACGGCACAGGCACTGCAATATCAGCTTAGTCAGCCACAGGATTTTCTGACCAACAAAATCGACTTCCAATTGGGGCGGGAATATGATATCCAGCAACTTAACGAATGGTTTGTGTACGCCGGTTTCACGAAAGATAAGTTGGTGGCCCGGCCGGGCGAGTTCGCAATCCGCGGTGATATCCTTGATATTTATCCACTAAACAGAGAGAAACCACTGCGGTTGGAGTTCTTCGGCGATGAGTTAGATTCTATTAAAGAGTTTGATTTAGCTACCCAGAGAAGCGACCAGAGTCTAGACAACTTCACTGTTTTGCCAGCACTTGACCGTGTCTACGATCGGCAACGACTGCCCGAAGTAGCAGACCAAATTGAGGGTGCTATCAAGCAGAATCAGGGCAAGCTAGACGTCAGTGAATTAGATGAATTATTGCAAAACTATGCTCCAACACTTGCAGCGTTGAGGGAGAAGCAGTTGCCGGAGCACGCCCAATTACTGCTCCAGTTTCTGTTACCTAGACCTGCCAGCATCCTTGATTATTTGAGCCAGGATGGCCTGGTGATTTTCGATGACTGGAACAATTTGTTGAAAGACGTCAAGGAGTCGGATACGGAGAACCAGACGTTCATCGATGATGAGGTGAAGGGCTTGCGGTTAGCGCCACGGTTACAGAATCAATTTGAATTCGGTGCGGTGGTGAAAGCAAGTAAGCAGTCGAAGATTTACCTTTCGTTGTTTCAAAAGGGCATGGGTAGTCTGAAACTTGATCAGATGCTTAATTTAGAAACGCGTCAGGTAGAGCAATTTTTCTCACAAATGCCACTGATTAAGGCGGAGATTACTAAGTACCAAAAGCAAAAACAGACTGTTGTGTTGCAGGCAGATTCAAATAAACGGGCGCTGGCAATTAATCAGACGCTCGTGGAGTTTGGTGTGGACGTCCGCCAGCAACAAAAGAAGAACGAGGTAACACCGGGTGAAGTACAGATTGCTGTAGGTTCGTTTATGAACGGGTTCAGCCTGCCGGATGTCAACCTGGTTTACCTGACGGAACGAGAGCTGTTCAACCAGCGCCAGAAGAAACAGAAGCGGATGCCCACGCTCGAAAATGCGCAAAGAATTCGGAACTATACGGAATTAAAGCCCGGTGATTTCGTCGTTCACGTCAACCACGGTATCGGACGCTTTGAGGGGATTAAGACCCTGACCGTTGATGGGAACAAGCGGGACTATATCACGATCACCTACCAGAAGCATGATCAACTTTTCGTCCCCGCAGAACAACTCGCATTGGTGCAAAAGTATACAGCAAGTGAGGGGAAGCTCCCAAAGATTAACAAACTTGGGGGCTCCGAGTGGGCAAAGACCAAACGCAGTGTAGCCACTAAAATTGAGGATATTGCCGATGATTTGGTTGACTTGTATGCTAAGCGGGAGAGCGAGCGGGGCTTTGCCTTCTCGCAGGATAATGAGATGCAGCGTCAGTTCGAGGAGAGTTTCCCCTACCCAGAGACGCCGGACCAGTTGCGTAGTATAGCGGAAATTAAGGCCGATATGGAGCGACCCAGACCGATGGACCGGCTGTTAGTCGGTGATGTGGGTTTTGGTAAAACGGAAGTGGCACTGAGAGCAGCATTTAAGGCGGCACAGGATGGTAAACAAACGGCATTTCTGGTGCCAACAACTATTTTGGCTCAACAACATTATGAGACGATGCAGGAACGCTTCAGGGATTTCCCGGTTAATATCGCGATTCTTTCGCGTTTTCAGAGTAAGGCCCAGGTGAAGGAGACTATCTATAAGCTCGAGCGAGGACTTATTGACGTCGTTGTCGGGACCCACCGAATCCTGTCTAAGGACGTTAAATTCAAGGACTTAGGATTATTGATTGTCGATGAGGAGCAGCGCTTCGGCGTTAAACACAAGGAACGGCTGAAAGAACTTAAGGCACAGGTCGACGTCTTGACGCTGACCGCGACCCCAATTCCTAGAACCTTGCACATGTCGATGGTCGGTGTGCGCGATTTATCGGTGATTGAGACGCCACCAAGTAACCGGTATCCAATTCAAACATACGTGACGGAACAGATTCCAAGCATTGTGCGGGAGACTATCTTACGGGAGATGGCGCGTCAGGGCCAAGTATTCTACCTGCACAACAGAATCGATGATATCGAAAATGTGGTTTTTAACCTAGAACAGCTCGTGCCAGAGGCGCGGATTGAGTATATTCATGGGAGAATGAACGAGCGTCAATTGGAGGATATCCTGTATCGCTTCTTGAATCAGGACTTCGATGTGCTTGTGACCACAACGATCATTGAGACCGGTGTTGACATGAGAAACGTCAACACCTTGATTGTCGAGGATGCGGATCATTATGGGTTATCACAGCTTTATCAGCTCCGCGGGCGTGTTGGACGATCAAGCCGTATTGCCTATGCGTACTTCCTATACAAGCAGAATAAGGTGCTGACCGAGGTGGGAGAGAAGCGGCTGACGGCGATCAAGGACTTCACAGAGCTGGGCTCTGGTTTCAAAATCGCGATGCGTGACCTTTCTATTCGGGGCGCTGGGAATCTTTTAGGTAAACAGCAGCACGGATTCATCGATTCTGTGGGTTATGATTTATACGCTCAGATGCTTGATGAGGCGATCAAGAATAGGCAAGGGAAGAAGACTGCTAAAAAGACGAATGCAGAGGTAGAATTTGACCTCGAGGCGTATATTCCTGATAATTATATCGATGACCAAAGACAAAAGATTGAGTTCTACAAGAAGATTAAACAAGTAACGACGAACGAAGAGTTAGAGCAAATTGAAGATGAGCTAATCGATCGTTTCGGTGATTATCCAAGTGCCGTTGAGCATTTGCTCTTGGTCGCCCGCATCAAGCTCGCTGCTGATTTTGCACAAGTACATAATATTAGGCAGAACAAAATCGGCATCAACGTGGTTTTCACGCAGAAGATTAGCAAAGAATTGCAAGGAGAGAACATCTTCAAAGCTCTTAATGATGTTAAGCTAAGAGTGAAGGTTCACTTAAATGAACGTGGTGAGCTAGAAGTGTTATTAATAACAGATCAGAATAAAGAACGCCAGATTTTTGCAGAGTTAGAAACCTTCCTCAACCAAACTGAAGAAGTGATTGGAGTAAAGAATGAGAATCGATAAATTTTTAAAGGTATCGCGCCTGATCAAACGCAGATCAATCGCCAAGGAAATGGCCGATCAAGGGCGCATCACCGTCAATGATAAAGTGGCAAAATCTTCGACGAACGTTGCCGTGAACGATGTGCTGGAGATTCACTATGGCACGAGGGATGTGAAGGTGAAGATCATTAACATCCTGGACACGACGAAGAAGGATGAGGCCAACACTTTATACGAGGTGATGGACTAAATCGCTGCTAGACAATTGAGGTAGCGCTTGCTATACTCAAAATAACAGTATCTGACTAGAAATATTGCAATTCAGAGGGTCAGAATTAGTAGACACGAAGGGGTGTTTATTGTGAATACACAACAGAACCCAAGCGGGCCCCGGATCTTCAACCAAGTAACTGAGGCTCAACAGTATGAAATTTTAAAGAAGAAGGCGGCCCGTCGTGAGCGTGAGGTGCACCGTGTAAGACGTAACCGGATTATCGGCATCTTTAGCGTGCTTATCTTGGTGTTCGTTGTTCAGATTGCAATGGTGAGCCTGCGGACCAGCAAGATTAATTCTCAGGTCAGTGCCAGCAAGGTTCAATATCAAAAGGCTGAGCAGACGAACAAAGTCCTAAAGGGCCAAGTGAAGCAGTTAAAGGATGAGACTTACGTCGGGAAACTGATTCGCTACAAATATTATTACTCAAAACCCGGTGAGACAATCTATAACTTGCCAACAAGGGACTTTGAACTTTCAACGCAGAATGGCGAGTAACATGGCGCAAAAAGCAGTGGCTAATTTAGCTAATATTAGTGTGGGCTCGCGTTTTTATGGGCGGATTAACAACATAACCGCATTAGGTATCTTCGTGACCATTGATCGTGGCCACTCTGGTCTTGTTCACCGAAGTGACTTTACCGACTGGCCAAATGACCACGAACGTTATCAAATAGGTGACGAGGTTCGCGTGGTTGTATTGAGTAATGAAAACAACCGAATTGGTTTATCGCTATCTCGCTTAGATGATCCTGCGTTAGTGGATACAACTAACATCTTCTCTTTGACTGCGCCAGAAGAATTTGAAGCAATACTAAGTCAGACGCTGGACGAGGCAAATCAGACGATTAAGCAGTTAGAAGAACAGAACAATGGCCGTTAGGCCTTTTTTTTATCAGTGGACAAACTTGTGGATAAAATTAGCAATTCAATCAAAAAAATTCTGAAAGAGCAACAGCTAGCGTTTAGTAATCAGACGGTGATCTTAGCTGTTTCTGCCGGTCCAGACTCAATGTCACTCCTGGCGGGCTTCTATCAGCTTAGTCGCCAATATGACATGAAACTGATTGTGGCGCACGTCGATCACCAGTTGCGGCCCGATAGTGCGGCGGAATATCGGTTGCTTCGAGAATACTGCGTTGCAAGAGATATTACTGTTTTGAATAAGCAGTGGCCGATTGCAGAACATCCGCCAAAGGGACTAGAGGCTTCTGCGCGAGAATTTCGCTATTCTTTTTTTACCGAGCTTATGCGTAAGTATAATGCCAGTTTCATCGCTACTGCGCATCATGCCGATGATCTGCTAGAGAATATTCTGATGAAGTTGATTCGCTCGGGTGATTTGCGCGAGATGACTAGTCCGAGGGCGGTAGTTAGGCAACAAGAACGGATCGTTGTCAGACCACTCATGGGTTTCTCTAAGAAGGAGTTACTCGATTACTGTCAGGTAAATCGGATTCCCTTCATCGTGGATGAAACTAATCAGAGAGACTTCACAATGCGTAATCGGGTTAGACACCACCTGGTGCCGTTACTTAAAGGAGAAAATTCGCAGATTTTGCAGAATGCGCTGTTCATGCAGGAGCAGGTGGCGCAACTAGATGGTCTTGCTAGTAGCCTGGTCAAACGGATTCCGCAGCCGGAACTACTTGGCAAGTGGCATCGTGGGCTATTTGTCGGTCCAAGGGATGCACTATCTGACCTTGAAACTGCCCAACAGGCACTCGTGTACGAGAAGCTAATTGCCCGTTACCTCCAGAAAAGTGTGAAGGTTGATGCAAAAAGATTGGCCCGTCTGGCAAAAATTGACGGAGGTCAAGTATTAGAACTGAAACAACAAGTTAAACTGGTTGTTACAAGACAGCATTATTTTCTTGTTGATGCCGCTCAGTTGGAGCTGCTATTGCAGACTTTACCGAAGCACATTGCAGTCGACAAGCAGTTTGTTGTGGGCGGTGACGTCTTCGTTGTTACAAAGAACAAGGCCGCTTTGCCAAACCATATCCTGCTGGGCACGTTTTATGCCGGTGAGACCAAGACCTTTGGCATTAGGCAAGTGCAGCCTGGCGATAAGGTGCGGCTCAGTGACGGTGCACATCAGCTAGTCAAAAAGCGTTTTGCGCCGCAGGGCATTCCAGCGAGTGTGCGCAATTACTTCTGGGGGCTAACCGATGAAGAGACACGTGATTATTTATGGATAGACTGTGCCTACACCAATCAGGTGATTCCAAAAAATAGTTGTCACTATGCAATTTATCAGGTATTAAAAAACTCTAAAGAAAAATAAATAATTAGTGGATTATTAGTATTTGTGGTATCATTTTTTAGTAATTCGAAGAGGATTTCCGGAGGTTATCTATGAAAAATAATAAGAATCGACTGTTAGGAAATGGTCTGTTCTATATTGTGGTGTTTGTAATTCTACTTGCTGGTATTAACTGGGCACTCGGCTCAGGTAATTCGAGCGGTTCAAGTGAAACAATCAAATATACGGAATTTGTAAAAGATTTAAAATCAAAGAAGATTGCCGAATTTAATATTCAGCCGTCAAACGGTGCTTATACAGTCTCTGGTAATTACAAAAAAGCGCAGACACCAAAGAAGAAAGCAAGCACAAGCTTTGATTTCTTCGGTGGCAGCCAATCGGGTAAGGTAACTGGATTCACTACCACAATATTGAGTAACGATTCGACCGTTAAAGAGGTTTCGGATCTTGCCCAAAAGAGTGGCACCGAGATTAATAGTCAGGGTGAATCTCAATCAGGTGCATGGATCTCAACCATCGTGATGCTTGTACCAACCGTCCTCTTCATTGTGATGCTCTGGATGATGATGAGCCAGAGTGGTCAAGGTGGCGGTGGAGGCGGCCGTGGTGTAATGAGCTTCGGCAAGTCAAAAGCTAAGCCACAAGATTCGAAGAAGAATAAGGTAAGATTCTCGGACGTTGCGGGTGCAGAGGAAGAGAAGCAAGAATTGGTTGAAGTCGTCGAGTTTTTGAAGGATCCGAGAAGATTCTTAGCTCTAGGCGCACGGATTCCGGCTGGCGTCCTGCTTGAGGGACCTCCCGGTACTGGTAAAACTTTGCTGGCCAAAGCTGTTGCCGGTGAGGCTGGTGTACCGTTCTACTCAATCTCCGGTTCTGACTTCGTCGAGATGTTTGTCGGTGTTGGTGCGTCTCGTGTACGTGATTTATTTGAGAATGCGAAGAAAAACGCGCCGGCAATCATCTTCATTGATGAAATCGATGCCGTAGGGCGTCAACGTGGTGCCGGCATGGGTGGTGGCCACGATGAACGTGAGCAAACATTGAACCAATTGCTGGTTGAGATGGACGGATTTACCGGTAACGAGGGCGTGATCGTGATGGCGGCTACTAACCGTTCTGACGTGCTTGATCCAGCGCTGCTTCGTCCGGGCCGTTTCGACCGGAAGATTCTCGTTGGTCGGCCAGATGTTAAGGGCCGTGAGGCTATCTTGAAGGTGCATTCTAAGAACAAGCCTTTGGGTGATGATGTTGATTTGAAGATGATCGCGCGGCAAACGCCAGGTTTCGTCGGTGCCGATTTAGAGAATGTGTTGAATGAGGCTGCACTTGTCGCAGCACGGCGCAACAAAAATGTGATTAATGCCGAGGATATTGATGAGGCGGAGGACCGAGTTATCGCCGGGCCAGCCAAGAAGGACCGGGTTATTTCTAAGAAAGAACGCGAAATGGTGGCCTTCCACGAAGCTGGACATGCCATTATCGGTTTAGTGTTGAACGACTCCCGTACCGTCCGGAAGGTAACTATCGTTCCGCGTGGACGAGCAGGTGGTTATGCCATCACATTACCTAAGGACGACCAGTTCCTCTTAACTAAGAAGGAATTGATGGAACAAATCGTTGGTTTGATGGGTGGGCGCACTGCTGAAGAGATTATCTTCAACGTGATTTCTACCGGTGCTTCAAATGACTTCGAGCAGGCGACACAGATTGCCCGGGGCATGGTGACCCAATATGGGATGACCGAGAAGCTCGGTACTGTTCAATTGGAGCAAGAGGGTCAACCGTTTGTGGGAGCTGGCTATGGTCAGTCACCTGCCTACAGTGAATCCACCGCCGCTGCAATTGATAGTGAAATTCGCCGAATTATTAACGAAGGACACGAACAAGCAAGACAGATTATTGAAGCTCATCGTGAACAACATAAGGTAATTGCTGAGGCATTGTTGAAGTATGAAACTCTGAATGAAGATCAAATTCTTTCATTGTTCAATACCGGTTCCATGCCTGATGATGGCAGTGAAGAATATCCAAGCGAAAAAGCATCGACTTACGAGGAAGCTAAGAAGGCTGCCGAGAAGAAAGATCATGCTAAAGTTGCTGAGGATGACACGAACGCCATCAATGAGCAAACCGCGCCAACTAATGTAGCAAATACAGGCGGAGATTTTTCAGAGTCAAGTGAAGAAGATAAAACAGTTGACAAAGATGACGCAAATAAAGACAATTAATCATTGTTAACAAGATAGAGCCTGTTGGCTCTATTTTTTGTGGAGGAATAAATGGACGAGAAGACAGATTATCTAGTTAAAGGGATTGATGGCACGAAGAATTTCCGGGCGATTGCTCTTAGGACGACTAACTTAGTCGAGGATGCACATTCACGGCATGATACCTGGAGTGCTTCTTCCGCGGCGCTTGGCCGGACGTTGACCGGTACGATTTTGCTTGCAGCGGCTGAACTGACGGATGATGAAGAATTGACCGTGCGGATTCAAGGAGACGGACCGGTTGGTGGGATTGTTGCCACGGGCAAGGCCGACTACACAGTGAAGGGCTATATTCAGAATGCGCATGTTGCTTTGCCAACCACGAAGGCGGGTAAAATTGACGTCGGCCGCGCTGTTGGTCAGGGACTGTTAGCAGTCACCAAAGATTTAGGATTAAAGGAACCTTTTACGGGTCAATCTGCCTTAATTTCCGGTGAGATTGCCGAGGACCTAACCTATTATCTTGCCCAATCTGAACAGATACCTTCCTCGGTTGGCTTGGCTGTGTTTGTTAATCCGAATGAGTCGATTGGTGCAGCGGGTGGCTTTATTCTTCAGGCTTTGCCCGGTGCCACGGAAGCCCAGATTACGACGGTGGAGCAACGGATTAAAAATTTACGCCCACTATCAGAACAATTTCTTGCTGGTGTAACACCAGAACAGCTATTGGCACAAATTCTCGGCGATGATTGCAAACTTTTGGAGACTAGTCCTGTTGCTTTTGAATGTGATTGCAGCAAAGAAAAGTTTGGTAAAATAATCGCGACGCTTGCTCGAAAGGATTTGTTGGAAATGGTTAACGAGGATCATGGAGCGGAAGCTAGCTGCAAGTTCTGTGGTAATCATTATGAGTTTAGTGAAGCCGAACTACAGCAAATGCTCTCAGCTAAATAGGCTGGCTTGTAGGAATATTTCTAAACTGTTAGAATAGTGCGAGTGAATTGAGGAGAACAGTATGTGGAAAATTAGGGATGTAGAGATTAAAAACCAGGTTGTAGTTGCGCCAATGGCTGGAATTAGTAACTCTGCCTTTCGGGTAATCTGTAAGGAATTTGGCGCTGGCATGGTTGTCTGTGAGATGATTTCCGATCGTGGAATTATACATAACAATGCTAAAACACTGGACATGTTGTACGTCGATCCAGTTGAACACCCAATGAGTATTCAAGTCTTCGGCGGGTCAAAAGAGACGCTTGTTCAGGCCGCTAAATTTATCGACCAGAATACCCAAGCTGATATTATCGATATTAACATGGGCTGTCCTGTACCGAAGGTAGTTAAGACGGATGCCGGTGCCCGCTGGCTACTTGACCCGAATAAAATTTACGAGATGGTCTCGGCCGTAGTTGATGTGGTGAATAAGCCCGTGACCGTGAAGATGCGTACCGGTTGGGATGAAGAGCACATCTATGCCGTTTCAAACGCACTCGCTGCTGAGCGTGCTGGTGCAAGCGCACTCGCAATGCATGGTCGTACTAGAAAACAGATGTATACCGGTAAGGCTGACTGGAATATTTTGAAACAGGTCAACGATGCCCTAACCATTCCATTCATCGGTAACGGCGACGTCGTGACACCACAGGACGCGAAGAGAATGCTCGATGAGGTCGGTAGTACGGCGGTCATGGTTGGCCGTGCAGCACTGGGAAATCCGTGGATTATTAAGGATATGGAACACTACCTAGAGACCGGTGAGCTTTTGCCAGAACAGACACCGCGGGAAAAGGTGGCAACGGCGAAGGAACAGCTCACGGCGTTGGTTGAGTTGAAGGGTGAGAAAATTGCTGTACCGGAATTTCGGCGGCAGGCAGCATATTATTTAAAAGGTGTTCCCCGTTCGACCCGTACTCGTGCTAAAATAAATGAGATATGGACACAAAAAGAGGTCTACGATCTTTTGGACCAATTCGTTGAAAAATACGAGGCACAGGAACAACAAAGAGCTCAACGAGCAACGACACAGGAGGCAATGTAAGTGGCACAACAAAACAAGGAACCCGAGATGAATGATCAGCTTCGCGTTCGGCGCGAGAAGATGGCTGACTTGCGGGAGCAGGGTATCGACCCGTTTGGGCAACGATTTGAGCGGACGGATTTAGCTCGTGACTTGCACGAGAAATACGACCAGGATGAGAAGGATACCCTCCTGGAGTCTATTCCAACGGCAACTATTGCTGGGCGAATGATGACTAAACGTGGCAAGGGAAAAGTCGGCTTTGCCGATATCCGTGACCGTTCTGGACGGATTCAAATTTACGTTAGAAAAGATGCGGTTGGTGAGGAGAACTACCAGATTTTCAAAAAAGCTGACCTGGGTGATTTTCTCGGCATCGAGGGTGAAGTGATGAAGACCGATACTGGTGAACTCACGGTGAAGGCTACTCATCTGACTTTCTTGACCAAAGCATTGCGCCCACTACCCGATAAATACCACGGTTTGAGCAATGTGGAGCAAATTTATCGGCAACGCTACCTAGATTTAATTGCGAACGACGATAGCTTTGAAAGATTCCAATTACGCAGCAAGATTATTAGCGCAATCAGACGCTATCTTGATGGGGTGGGGTTCACGGAAGTGGAAACACCGGTCTTACACACCCAAGCTGGTGGTGCGGCTGCGAAACCGTTTATTACCCATCATAATGCGCTCGACATGAGTCTTTACTTGCGCATCGCCTTAGAACTGCACCTGAAGAGGTTGATCGTCGGTGGGATGGAGCGCGTGTACGAGATTGGCCGTGTCTTTAGAAATGAAGGAATCGATACCAAGCACAATCCCGAGTTCACCATGCTCGAATCCTATGCTGCTTACTTTGATTTCAAAGATGTGATGGATGAAACCGAAGGAATTTTCCTGTATGTGGCCCAGAACGTCTTTGACCAGGAGATTTTCCCCTACGCGGACCACGAGATTGATTTAGGCAAGCCATTTAGAAGGCTACACATGGTTGATGCCATCAAGCAGGAAACAGGGGTAGACTTCTGGCAGCAGATGACCCTAGAAGAAGCGCG
>NZ_AZCV01000002.1:0-80561 GCF_001434555.1 Amylolactobacillus amylotrophicus DSM 20534 | reverse complement strand
AGCAGATGAACACCATGTACACTACGAGCCATATTGGCAGGTGGGGCACATCATCAATGAGTTCTTCGAACAATTCGTCGAGGATACCTTGATTCAGCCAACATTCGTTTACGGTCATCCAATCGAGGTCTCACCGCTGGCAAAGAAAAATGTGGCGGATCCCCGGTTCACTGACCGGTTCGAGTTGTTCATCACCGGTAACGAGTTCGCGAACGCGTTTACCGAATTGAACGACCCAATCGACCAACGCGAGCGTTTTGAGGCCCAAGTCAAAGAGCGTGACGCTGGTAATGACGAAGCGGAGGGCATCGATGAGGATTACATCGAAGCACTTGAGTACGGTCTGCCACCTACTGGCGGGCTAGGAATCGGGATTGACCGTCTGGTAATGTTCTTTACCAATGCGAGCTCGATTAGAGACGTTTTGTTGTTCCCAACCATGCGTCCTGATAAAGCAAAAGACTAATAATAAAAAAATTCAAGAAATTTTATTTTAGACCTTTTCATGAATAGGGTTTAATGGTAAAATTCTTGTTATGCGGAAGTAGTTCAGTGGTAGAACATCAGCTTGCCATGCTGGGGGTCGCGGGTTCGAATCCCGTCTTCCGCTTTAATTTAAAACCCACCTAGGTGGGTTTTTTATATTTCAACGGGAAGTAGCTCAGCTTGGTAGAGCGCTACGTTCGGGACGTAGAGGTCGCAGGTTCAAATCCTGTTTTCCCGATTTTTTTGTGCTCTTTTTTTCTTTGGTGGTCCGTATAAGGGATGTGAAAGTTAAAGAAAGAGCTAATTAAGCGATTAATCAATCAAAAAATTTTACGAAACGTGCTAAGAGGTTTAAACTGTTAATCTAAGTTAGGCGGTGATTACATGGATAAGAATTTTACAGATAACGCACGAAATGCGTTAGAAATTGCACAAGAACAGGCGCTCAGCTTTCGCCATCACGTGATTGGTACGGAGCATTTGTTGCTCGCATTAACCATTGAATCGAAGGGCGTGGCGGGTAATATGCTGCGTGACTTAAGCCTCAATTCGATGATTCTGCGGGATGAAATCGAACGCTATACCGGTTACGGCAAGGTTGATCAAGGTCAGAGGAAACCGGTTGAGGATGAATATTTGCCTTTTTCACCACGGGTCAATGAAGTAATCGAATACGCAGCGGATCACGCACGTGAATTTGGCAGCAAGCAGATTGGTACGGCTCATCTTTTGCTTGGTCTAATTAGCTCAGACGAGATTCTAGCCGCGAGAATTCTCCAAAACCTAGGTGTAGAACTATTTCAGCTGAAGAAAAGTATCAAGAGTAACCTTGATGCAGGTGATGCACCGACATCCTGGGCGCAGAGTCTTAGAAAGGCCAACGCTAAGGCTGGCGGTAAAAACAATAAGTCTACTACACCAACGCTTGATTCGCTGGCGACGAACATGAACGAGAGTGTGCGCGATGGTAAGATCGATCCAGTTATTGGACGCACAACCGAGATTAAGCGTGTAATCCAGATTCTTTCTCGGAGAACGAAGAAGAATCCCGTGTTGGTTGGTGATCCTGGTGTCGGAAAGACTGCTGTAGCCGAGGCTATCGCACAGGCAATAGTGAATAAACAAGTGCCCGATGATTTACTGAAGAAACGCATCATGCTACTTGATATGGGTACTCTAGTGGCTGGAACCAAGTACCGGGGGGAGTTTGAAGACCGCCTGAAGAAGATTATGGATGAGGTTAAGGAAGACCGTAACGTCATTTTGTTCATCGATGAATTGCATACATTAATTGGTGCCGGTGGTGCAGAAGGTGCGATTGATGCATCCAATATTCTAAAACCAGCCTTGGCACGGGGCGATGTTCAGGTGATTGGTGCGACGACTTTCAACGAATATCAGAAGTACATTGAGAAAGATGCTGCGCTCGAACGCCGTTTTGCCCAAGTGAAGGTGGAGGAACCGAGTCCAGAGGATACTAAGCAAATTCTGACTGGCTTGAAGTCGGAGTATGAAGCGTTCCATGACGTGGTGATTACGGATGAAGCCATTAGTGATGCCGTGGACCTCAGTGTGCGCTACATTACCGGTCGCTTTTTGCCAGATAAGGCAATCGACTTAATTGATGAGGCCGCGGCCAAGGTCAAGATTAACACGGGTATTTCTAGCAGCGAGGAATTGCGACAACACGATGCCAAAATCAAGCAGATTATTGCAGATAAAGAAGATGCCATCTACATGCAAGACTTCGAGAAAGCTGCCGAGCTACGTGAGCAAGAGGCACTAGAACGCGAAAAAGAAGATCAGCTCCGGGCAAATCTGACGGAGAAGCGACGCAAGACAGCGATTGTTAGTGGGGCAGATATTGCACAGGTTATTTCCGATTGGACCGGCGTGCCGGTAACCAAGATGAAGAAGAGTGAAACTAAGCAACTGCTTAACCTGGAGAAAACGCTCCACCAACGGGTTATTGGCCAGGATAAGGCAATTAAGGCTGTGGCGAAGGCGATTCGCCGTTCGCGTGCAGGACTGAAGGATCCGAACCGTCCGATTGGTTCGTTTCTCTTCCTTGGGCCAACCGGTGTTGGTAAAACAGAGCTTGCAAAAAGCCTCGCGGAAGCAGTCTTTGGTGCCGAGAGCAACTTGATTAGGGTAGATATGTCCGAATTTATGGAATCTTATAGTAGCTCTAAGCTGATTGGGTCAGCTCCGGGTTACGTGGGCTACGAAGAGGGGGGCCAATTGAGTGAACAGGTGCGGAATAATCCTTACTCCGTTGTCTTACTGGATGAGGTCGAGAAGGCGCACCCTGACGTCTTTAATCTATTGTTGCAGGTACTCGATGATGGTTTCCTAACGGATTCTAAGGGGAGAAAAGTTGATTTTAGAAACACAATCATCATTATGACTTCTAATCTGGGTTCGAGAGCTCTGCGCGATGACAAAACAGTGGGATTCGGCATTAGTGCTGTTGCTGAGGATAAGATTAATCAGGAGAAGGTCAGAGAGGCGACTAAAGAGTTCTTCCGTCCCGAGTTTCTTAATAGAATTGACGAGACCGTCATCTTCGATTCATTGACAGCGCCAGAGCTACGGCAGATTGTGACATTGTTGACGAGAAAGATCAAAGATAGGCTCGCAGAAAAGGGCATTACACTAAATCTCTCTACCGCTGCACTCGATGTGATAGCAAAGAACGGATTCGACCCAGAGAACGGTGCCCGGCCAATCAGGAGGGCACTGCAACGGGACCTTGAGAATCGGCTCAGTGAACTGCTGATTGATGGGTCCGTCACCGCCGGTTCAACCATCAAGGTTGGTTCGAAGAACGGTACCTTAACGATTAAAACAATGGAACCGCAAACTGTTTAAATGTCAAGACTCTTTTTTGACAAAGTTGAAATTAACGAGTATAATCAATCTGTTAAAAGGCTGTCTAGTACAGTATTCCCCGATCTATTGTCCGGTGGAATGATAAGAACAAAAACGATATTTTTGTATTGTTTTTGTTTTTTTATTGCTCAAAAAGTCTTTTTTTGAAAATGTAACGCAAATGTAATATTTGTTTGAATGAGAAAGGATGTTTGATTTGGTAGGGACCAACGTAAACTACGGTAAACGCCGTACAAGAAGAAGTTTTTCCAGAATCAAAGAAGTACTTGAACTACCCAATTTAGTTGATATCCAAACGGATTCGTATAAATGGTTTTTAGATGAAGGCTTAAGCGACATGTTTGCCGACATCATGCCCATTGACGATTTTGCAGGCAATCTTTCTTTAGAGTTCGTAGACTACAAGTTACTTGAACCTAAATATACCGTCGACGAAGCACGTGACCACGATGCAAACTACTCTGCACCGCTGCACGTAACTTTAAAGTTGACGAACCATGAATCTGGTGAAATTAAGACACAAGATGTCTTCTTTGGCGATTTCCCATTGATGACAGAGCAAGGTACATTCATCATTAACGGTGCAGAACGTGTTATTGTCTCACAACTTGTTCGCTCACCTGGTGTGTACTTCCACTCAGATATCGATAAGAACGGTCGGACTCAATATGGTACAACGGTGATTCCTAACCGTGGTGCTTGGCTTGAATTCGAAACAGATGCTAAGGAACTTGCTTACGTGCGGATTGACCGGACCCGTAAGTTGCCAATTACTGTCCTAGTTCGGGCACTCGGTTTCGGCTCAGATAGCGAGATTACGGACATCTTGGGGATGAGTGATTCATTATCATACACAATTGAGAAGGATATTCACAAGAATCCGGCTGATTCGCGTGTTGCCGAAGGCTTGAAGGATATTTATGAGCGTCTTCGTCCGGGTGAACCTAAGACCGCTGATTCATCACGTTCACTGCTGTATGCTCGTTTCTTCGACCCAAAGCGTTACGACTTAGCACCAGTTGGTCGTTACAAAATCAACAAGAAGCTCTCATTGAAGACTCGTTTGTTGAAACAGACTTTAGCTGAGACATTGGCAGACCCAGATACTGGTGAAGTTATTGTGCAAAAGGGCGAAATTATCACGCACGAAGTGATGGATCGTCTCGCACCTTACCTTGACCGCGAGGACTTTAAGACAGTCACATATACCCCATCTGACGAGGGTGTTGTGGCTGAACCGATGACCGTGCAAGTAATCAAAGTCTTCTCACAAGTTGATCCAGAAAGAGAAGTCAAGTTAATCGGTAATGGACACGTTGACAAGAAGGTTAAGCACGTTATTCCTGCCGACATCATCGCCTCAATTAACTATTTCTTGAATCTTCAAGAAGGAATCGGTACAACCGATGATATCGATCACTTGGGTAACCGGCGTATTCGTTCAGTTGGTGAACTTTTGCAGAACCAATTCAGAATTGGTCTGTCACGGATGGAACGTGTCGTGAAGGAAAGAATGTCAATCCAAGACATTAACACTGTTACGCCACAACAACTGATCAATATTCGTCCTGTGGTGGCCTCAATCAAAGAATTCTTTGGTTCATCACAACTTTCACAATTCATGGATCAAACTAACCCACTTGGTGAATTGACCCATAAACGGCGTCTCTCAGCGCTTGGACCTGGTGGTTTGACTCGTGATCGTGCCGGATATGAGGTGCGTGACGTTCACTACACCCACTATGGCCGTATGTGTCCAATTGAGACACCAGAAGGTCCAAATATCGGACTGATCAACTCACTTGCGACGTATGCCGTGGTTAATAAGTATGGTTTCATTGAGACACCATACCGTCGTGTTGACTGGAACACACACAAGGTTACCGACAGAATTGACTACCTTACAGCTGATGAGGAAGATAACTTTATCGTGGCACAAGCCAACTCACTTCTGAACGAAGATGGTTCATTCGTTGACGATGTTGTTCTTGCAAGACACCGTGATGAGAACCTCGAAATCAGTCACGATAAGGTTGACTACATGGATGTTATTCCAAAGCAAGTGGTCTCAGTTGCCACTGCATGTATTCCTTTCTTGGAAAACGATGACTCGAACCGGGCCCTAATGGGTGCGAACATGCAAAGACAAGCTGTACCTTTGATTGATCCAAAGGCACCACTTGTTGGTACTGGTATCGAATACCGTGCGGCCCATGACTCAGGTACTGCTGTTTTGGCAGGAGCCGACGGTGTGGTCGAGTACGTTGACGCAAGAGAGATTAGAATTCGTCGTGCAGATCAAACACTCGATAAGTATGCTATTCAAAAATTCCGTCGTTCTAATGCTGGTAAGTCTTATAACCAAAGACCAATCGTCACTAAGGGTGAGGAAATTAAGAAGGGTGACATCATCGCAGATGGTCCAGCCATGGAAAAGGGTGAATTAGCATTGGGTCAAAACCCAATTATCGCCTTCATGACTTGGAACATGTATAACTTTGAGGATGCCATCGTTCTGTCTGAAAAGCTTGTTAAAGAAGATAAATATACCTCAATTCATATTGAAGAATACGAATCAGAGGCTCGTGATACTAAACTTGGACCTGAGGAAATCACCCGGGAGATTCCAAACGTTGGTGAGGAATCACTACGGGACCTCGACGAACAGGGAATTATCCGTGTTGGTGCCGAAGTACATGATGGTGATATTCTGGTGGGTAAAGTTACACCGAAGGGTGTGACAGAACTATCTGCTGAAGAGCGCTTGTTACACGCTATTTTTGGTGAAAAGGCCCGCGAAGTGCGTGATACTTCACTCCGTGTACCTCATGGTGGCGGCGGAATTATTCAAGACGTCAAGGTATTCACCCGAGAAGCCGGCGATGAGTTAGCACCAGGCGTGAACATGATGGTTCGTGTTTACATCACGCAAAAGAGAAAGATTCAGGTCGGTGACAAGATGGCTGGCCGTCATGGTAACAAGGGTACTGTATCAATCGTGGTACCTGAAGAGGATATGCCATTCCTTCCAGATGGCACACCAGTTGATATCTGCTTGAACCCAATGGGTGTTCCATCACGGATGAACATTGGTCAAGTACTGGAATTGCACTTAGGGATGGCTGCTAGAAAATTAGGCATCCACGTTGCCACTCCCGTCTTCGATGGTGCATCCGAGAAAGACATGTGGGAAACTGTTAAAGAAGCTGATATGCCTAAAGATGGTAAGACCGTGCTTTATGACGGACGTACCGGTGAGCCATTCCACAACCGTGTTTCCGTTGGTGTCATGTACTATATGAAGCTCTCACACATGGTTGACGACAAGATCCATGCTCGTTCAATCGGACCTTACTCACTCGTTACACAACAACCTCTAGGTGGTAAAGCACAATTTGGTGGTCAAAGATTTGGTGAAATGGAAGTTTGGGCACTTGAAGCTTATGGTGCCGCATATACACTTCAAGAAATTTTGACATACAAATCAGATGACGTTGTTGGTCGTGTAAAGACTTACGAAGCAATTGTCAAAGGTGATAAGATTCCAAAACCTGGTGTTCCCGAATCATTCCGTGTTCTTGTGAAGGAATTACAAGCACTCGGATTAGACATGAAGGTGCTCGATATTAATGAGAAAGAAATTGAGCTCCGTGATATGGACGATGAGAATCAAGACAGCGTAAACGTTGACGCACTATCCAAGATGGCTGAGGAACAAGAGGCTAAGAAGCTTGCAGAAGAAGCCAAGAAAGCAGAAGACAAGCTCAATGATGAGGTTTCAAAATAATAGGAGGTTACGCTTTTGATCGACGTAAATAAGTTTGAAAGTATGCAAATAGGTCTAGCCTCGCCCAACAAGGTTAGAAGTTGGTCTTATGGTGAGGTTAAGAAGCCTGAGACCATCAACTATCGTACTTTAAAACCTGAAAAAGACGGTCTGTTTGATGAAAGAATCTTCGGACCAACCAAAGACTGGGAATGTGCCTGTGGTAAATACAAACGTATCCGTTATAAAGGAATTGTTTGTGATCGCTGTGGTGTTGAGGTTACGAGCTCTAAAGTTCGGCGCGAGCGGATGGGTCACATCGAGCTTGCTGCACCAGTAACACACATCTGGTACTTCAAGGGTATCCCTAGCAGAATGGGACTTGTACTTGATATGAGCCCACGCTTACTTGAAGAGGTTATCTATTTTGCAGCATACGTCGTAATCGACGCTGGTGATACTGACCTTGAGGATAAGCAGCTGCTTACTGAGGCAGAATACCGTGAGAAACGTCAACAATTTGGTAATGCGTTCAACGCTAAGATGGGTGCTGAAGCAATTAAAGAGTTACTCCATAATGTTGATCTAGAAACAGAAGTTAAAGATTTAAAAGAAGATTTAAAGAGTGCACAGGGACAGAAACGGACTCGTGCAATTAGAAGACTGGATATTCTTGAGGCCTTCAGAAGTTCTGGCAACAAGCCAGAGTGGATGGTCATGGATGCCGTTCCAGTAATCCCACCAGATCTTCGGCCAATGGTCCAACTTGAAGGTGGCCGTTTTGCCACAAGTGACCTGAACGACCTGTACCGTCGTGTTATTAACCGGAACAACCGTTTGAAGAGGTTGCTTGACTTAAATGCACCAAGTATTATCGTCCAAAACGAGAAGAGAATGCTCCAAGAGGCTGTAGATGCCTTGATTGATAATGGTCGTCGTGGACGTCCAGTTGCCGGTCCTGGTAACCGCCCATTGAAGTCATTGTCCCACATGCTAAAAGGTAAGCAGGGACGTTTCCGTCAGAACCTACTTGGTAAGCGTGTTGATTACTCCGGTCGTTCGGTTATCGATGTTGGCCCAACTTTAAAGTTCTATCAATGCGGTCTTCCTCGTGAAATGGCGCTCGAGTTGTTCAAGCCTTTCGTGATGCATGAACTTGTCGCTAGAGAAATTGCTTCAAACATCAAAAATGCTAAGCGTAAGATTGATCGTCAGGATAATGAAGTTTGGGATGTCTTGGAAGATGTAATTAAGGAAAGACCGGTTCTTTTGAACCGCGCACCTACGTTGCATAGACTTGGTATCCAAGCATTTGAGCCTGTGCTAGTTAGTGGTAAGGCAATTAGATTGCACCCACTCGCAACAGAAGCTTATAATGCCGATTTCGATGGTGACCAAATGGCCATCCATGTTCCGTTGTCAGATGAGGCACAAGCTGAAGCAAGAATGCTAATGCTTGCTGCGCACCACATCCTAGCCCCTAAAGATGGTCGACCAATCGTTACACCATCTCAAGACGTTGTGTTAGGTAACTACTTCTTGACACAAGAGCAGAAGAATCGTGAAGGCGAAGGAATGATTTTCAATTCGACTGATGAGGCAACAATTGCTTACCAAAATGGTCAAATTCACTATCATTCAAGAATTGGTATCTCGGCTGCTTCAATGCCGGAGAAACCATTCCCAGCGGGTAAAGAGAACGAAGTAATGGTTACTACCTATGGTAAGGCCATCTTTAACCAAATTCTCCCTGCTGACTTCCCTTACTTAAACGAACCGACTACAGATAATCTTGTTAATGGTACGCCTGCTAAGTATTTCTTGAATGAAGGTGAGGATATCCATGATAAACTCGCTGAGATGGAACTTGTAGGTACCTTCAAGAAGGGCTTCTTGAGCGATATCATTGCCCAAGTGTTTAAGATTTACAAGGTACAACGTACTTCTGAGTTACTTGATGATATGAAGCAATTAGGTTATGAGATTTCTACTATTTCCGGAATCACCGTTGGTGTGGCCGACGTGCCAACATTGAATGAAAAAAAAGATATCGTTAATGAGGCACATAAGAAGGTTGCCACTGTATCTAAGCAATTCCGGCGGGGATTAATCACCGATGAGGAGCGCCATGATAGAGTAATCAGTATCTGGTCTGACGCAAAGGATACTATTCAACAGAAATTGGTTGATAGTTTCGATTCAAACAACCCAATCTCGATGATGAGTGATTCTGGTGCCCGTGGTAACGTATCTAACTTTACGCAACTTGCTGGTATGCGTGGTCTGATGGCCGCACCTAATGGCGGAATGATGGAAGTTCCCGTTACCTCGAACTTCCGTGAAGGTCTGTCAGTTCTCGAAATGTTCATGTCAACCCACGGAGCAAGAAAGGGAATGACCGATACGGCACTTAAGACTGCCAACTCAGGTTACCTGACCCGTCGTTTGGTTGACGTTGCCCAAGATGTCATTGTGCGTGAAGCAGACTGTGGCACTGACCGTGGTTTGAATGTCAGCTCAATCACTGAAGGTAACGAAATGATTGAACCATTGTTCGATCGCCTGGTTGGTCGTTACACACAGAAGACTGTCTTTAACCCAGAAACACACGAAGAAATCGTGGGTAGAAATGTTCTACTTGACGAAGACTTAGCACAACAAATCGTTGATGCTGGTGTGCAGATGGTTACAATTCGCTCCGTCTTCACTTGTAACACTAAGCACGGTGTCTGCCAGAAATGTTATGGTAGAAACCTTGCTACTGGTGAAGAAGTTGAAGTTGGTGAGGCAGTTGGTACTGTTGCTGCACAATCAATCGGTGAGCCAGGTACTCAATTGACTATGAGAAACTTCCATACCGGTGGTGTTGCTGGCGGTGAAGATATTACTCAAGGTCTTCCTCGTGTTCAAGAAATTTTTGAAGCACGTAACCCTAAGGGTCGCGCAACGATTACAGAAGTTACCGGTGTAATTTCTGCCATTGAGGAGAACCCAGCAGAGCATACCCGTGAGATTACCGTTGAGGGTAAAACCGATACAAGAACCTACAGCGTTCCTTACACAGCCAGCGTGGCTGTCGCTGAGGGTGACACGATTCACCGTGGTGAGAAGTTGACTATTGGTTCGATTGATCCAAAGGAACTGATTCGTGTCAGAGACGTCCTCTCAACTGAAAACTACTTACTCGACGAAATTCAAAAGGCCTACAGAATGCAAGGTGTTGAAATCTCAGATAAGCACGTTGAGGTAATGGCACGTCAAATGCTTAGAAAAGTACGGATTCTTGATCCAGGTGAGACCGATATCTTGCCAGGTACTCTCATGGATATCCGTGAGTTCACTGACCGTAACCGAGAAACTATCATTAGTGGTGGCATTCCAGCTACTGGTCAATCAGTACTGCTTGGTATCACTAAGGCTTCACTTGAAACTAACAGTTTCTTGTCTGCCGCATCATTCCAAGAAACGACACGTGTCCTAACAGACGCATCAATTCGTGGTAAGAATGATCCACTGATTGGCTTGAAGGAGAATGTCATCATTGGTAAGATCATCCCAGCTGGTACAGGTATGCCTGTCTACCGTGAGATGGAGCCAAAGGTTAAAACTAATAAGCCAGAATCAGTGTACTCAATCGCTGATATCGAGAAAGAAATGGCTAAGAACGAACAAGAGTAAAAGTTAATAGCTAAATTAAGTCAAAATCGCAGAGATGTGGTTTTGACTTTTTTGATTTGCTGGTAATTATTTACTCAGACAGAGATGATAATTGCCCGAATGATGAGATGAAGGACTAAGCCATGAAAGAGTGCCGGGATGAAAGCAACACGCTGAGCTCGTTTAGTAGTTGGCTTGACTAGTAATGGGATGTTGGTCGCGATGACGATGACTGATGCCAGCAAAAGCACCCGATTTGCGACCGGGAAATCTGTAACCAATCCCATGATGAAATAAACCAGTAGGTCACCAACGCCCAGTTGCTTTTTGAAAACAAGCCAGCCTAGAGCAAGTGCGGTGACGGTCCCAAACAATAGGATTATCTGGTCCGGTGGATTAGTGAACAATCGGACCATCCCAACTGCTAATGGCGCTAGCAACAGGTTTAAGTCAAACTCTTGCTGACGCCGGTCCTGCAGTGCTGCGATGCCGACAAAGAAGAGGAGCGTGCCATAGCCTAGTTGAGTTGTAATTGGCAGTTCAAGGATATAGAATAAAGTACCAATTAAACCACCACAGAGCTCTGTCATAAAAAGCGCGCCTGGAATCTGTGCATGACAATTGCTACAGCGACCGCGTAATAAAACGAAGCTGATGATGGGAATTAGGTCGAACCAGGAGATAGGCTGCTGGCAGTTCTGGCAACGTGATGGCAGGCTAACGAAGTCCTCCGCGCGCTCCAACCGTTCAAAGACGACGGCGGCGTGCGATGAGATGCAACAGCCAATAAATGCGTAAATATAAATCATATTTCAACCTCCACTTAATAAATACGTCAAAACTGGTCTTTTTCATTTTTCAATATTGACGATTGGTGGAAATCGTGGTAAATTAGTGGACGTGCTTAATTGCAATGGACATCCTTGAGCTCAAAAAGAAACTCCTGGATGTGTGAACAAAAAATAGGAGGAATCACTTTCATGCCAACAATTAATCAATTGGTTAGAAAAGGCCGTAAGTCAAGAACTTCAAAGTCTGACTCACCTGCCTTGAACTTTGGATACAACAGTAAGAAGAAAACATTAACAGATAACCCAGCACCACAAAAGCGTGGTGTTGCAACTCGTGTCGGTACTATGACACCTAAGAAGCCTAACTCAGCTTTGCGTAAGTATGCTCGTGTGCGCTTGTCAAATCTGATTGAAGTTACCGCTTATATTCCTGGTATCGGTCATAACCTCCAAGAACATAGTGTTGTCTTAATCCGTGGTGGACGTGTAAAGGATTTACCTGGTGTACGTTACCATATCATCCGTGGTGCTCTTGATACTGCTGGTGTTGATGGTCGTAAACAAGGTCGTTCTAAGTACGGTGCAAAGAAAGCTTAATAGCAGAAAGGAGATCAGACAATGCCAAGAAAAGGTAACGTTCAAAAGAGAGATATTTTACCAGATCCAATTTACAACTCAAAATTAGTTTCAAAGCTTGTAAACCACTTGATGTACGATGGTAAGAAAGCAAAAGCTTCTTATATTCTGTATGACGCATTCAAAATCATCGAAGAAAAGACAGGTAAGAATCCTGTTGATGTTTTCGAAGAAGCAATGAATAACATCATGCCAGTACTTGAAGTTAAGGCTCGCCGTATTGGTGGTTCTAACTACCAAATTCCGATCGAAGTTCGTCCAGAAAGAAGAACTACATTAGGTCTCAGATGGCTTGTTAGTTATGCAAGACTTCGTAACGAGCACACAATGGATGTTCGTCTTGCTAACGAGATTATGGATGCTGCTAATAATACTGGTGCAGCAGTCAAGAAACGTGAAGATGTACATCGGATGGCTGAAGCTAACCGTGCATTCGCTCATTACCGCTGGTAAGATAATTTCTTTTGAAAGGAGAATAAGTACATGGCAAATAAACGTGAATTTCCGTTAGATAAAACACGTAATATCGGTATCATGGCCCACATCGATGCCGGTAAAACCACTACTACTGAACGTATTTTGTACTATACTGGTAAAATCCACAAGATTGGTGAAACCCATGATGGTGCTTCACAAATGGACTGGATGGAACAAGAACAAGAACGTGGTATCACTATCACATCTGCTGCCACAACCGCTCAATGGAAGGGTAACAGAATCAACATCATCGACACCCCAGGACACGTTGACTTCACGATTGAAGTTGAGCGTTCGCTCCGTGTACTTGATGGCGCAATCACTGTGCTTGATGCACAATCAGGTGTTGAACCCCAAACTGAAAACGTTTGGCGTCAAGCAACTACTTATAGTGTTCCTCGTCTTGTTTTCGTTAACAAGATGGATAAGATTGGTGCAAACTTTGACTATTCGGTGGGGACTCTCCACGAACGTCTGATGGCTAACGCACATGCTATCCAAATGCCTATCGGTGCTGAAGATCAATTCGAAGGTGTCATTGACCTAATTGAGATGGTTGCTGATATCTACGATGAAGATGAATTAGGTTCAAAATGGGATACTGTTGAAGTTCCCGAGCAGTACCTTGAGGAAGCAAAGAAGCGTCGTTCTGAGCTGGTTGAAGCTGTTGCTGACGTTGACGATGACCTGATGGAAAAATATCTGGAAGGTGAAGAAATCACTATTCCTGAACTGAAAGCCGCAATTCGTCGTGCTACTCTTGCTTTGAAGTTCTTCCCAGTTCTTGCGGGTTCTGCCTTCAAGAATAAGGGTGTACAAATGTTGATGGATGCGGTTATTGACTACCTACCATCACCACTTGATGTTAAGCCTTACCATGCAAAGGATCCTAAGACGGAAGAAGAAGAAGATCTGATGGCTGGCGACGATAAGCCATTCGCAGCTCTTGCCTTCAAGATTGCAACTGACCCATTCGTTGGTCGTTTAACATTTATCCGTGTCTACACTGGTACGCTTGAAGCTGGTTCATATGTGATGAACGTTTCAAAGAACAACCGTGAACGTGTAGGACGTCTGCTCCAAATGCACTCAAATCACCGTCAAGAGATTCCTGAAGTTTTCTCTGGTGATATCGCAGCTGCAATTGGTTTGAAGAACACGACAACTGGTGACTCATTGACTGATGTCGATCATCCGTTGATTCTGGAATCACTTGAAATTCCTGACCCAGTTATCCAAGTTTCAATCGAGCCTAACTCAAAAGAAGACCGTGATAAGCTCGATGTTGCCATCCAAAAGCTTGCTGAAGAAGATCCAACTTTCAAGGCAGAAACTAACCCTGAGACAGGTGAAACTCTGATTGCCGGAATGGGTGAATTACATCTGGACATCATGGTTGACCGGATGAAACGTGAATTTAAGGTTGATGCCAAAGTTGGTGCACCTCAAGTTGCCTACCGTGAAACATTTACTAAGCCTGCACAAGCACAAGGTAAGTTCGTGCGTCAATCAGGTGGTAAAGGTCAATATGGTGACGTTTGGATTGAATTCACACCAAATGAAGAAGGAAAAGGTTTCGAGTTTGAGAATGCCATCGTTGGTGGTGTTGTTCCTCGTGAATATATTCCTTCTGTAGAGCAAGGTCTGAAGGAATCAATGGATAATGGTGTTCTTGCCGGATATCCATTAATTGACGTTAAGGCTAAGCTATACGATGGTAGTTACCATGAAGTCGATTCATCAGAAGCTGCCTTTAAGGTTGCCGCTTCTATTGCATTGAAGAATGCTGCTAAGAAGGCTGGTGCCGTAATCCTCGAACCAATCATGAAGGTGGAAGTTGTTGCCCCTGAAGAATATCTTGGTGATGTTATGGGTCAAGTAACTGCACGTCGTGGTCGTGTTGAGGGTATGGAAGCACGTGGTAATGCGCAAATCGTTAACTCATTTGTGCCTCTATCAGAGATGTTTGGCTACGCAACAACATTGCGTTCAGCAACTCAAGGACGTGGTACTTTCACAATGGTCTTTGATCATTACGAACCAGTTCCTAAGTCTATCCAAGAAGATATCATTAAGAAAAATGGCGGCAAACCTGCCGAAGATTAATTGATAATCTCGAACAGTCTATAAATTAGAAATCATCCTACTTAGGTAGGGTGATTTTTTTATTCACAAAAGTGTTGCCTATTTAATCATAAAATCCGTATAATTGTCCTATAAATTTGTCTTGGTTTTGGCGCTTAATGATGATTCTAATTATCCGACTATAACGAGAACTCATATAGGTAGTGGATTAAATGGACCGACTATTAATGATTTGGCTGGTATAAATCACCTTTATTAGAATGGAGAACAAAAGTATGTTTAAAAGAAGAAATATCTTTATAAGTGTTTCGGTAATATTTACCCTTGGTGCACTAACACTTTTTTATGGGACCCCAAATAACACTTCGATTCAAGCTTCTCCCGAACACACTGGTGTAAAACAAGCGACACAGACGAAATTTAGTTATCACGAGCAAGTCAATATTGACAGCGAATTGTTGCAGTCAAATATCCCACATAATTTCCAAGAATTAATTGAATCTGGCGAATTGGCATTTGTTGGTAAGGTTAAGGCGCTTGAAGACAAACCCTACCTCGGAGTGACAACAGCAGCCTACACTATGGCTACAATCAATGTTACTCAGGTGTTGAATGGCGACCAATCATTCATTAATTGAGATATTAAAATTTTATTTGCAGGTGGAAATATCAAGAAAAGTGATCTCTTCAAAAGTATTGCAGATAAAGATGGTTTAACTAAGGAAGAAAAGAAAGAACTAAAAATAAATGTACTTGTCACGGCCAAGTATTCATATTCACCACTCCCTAAGATGGGTAAAACCTACGCAATAGTCGCATCAAGGGCACCACGGGGCGCTAATAATATTGATGAAGAATATTATATGTCAGTTTACGCTGGTAGTAGTATCTTCGAACAAAATAGTAGTGGTAAATTTAAGCGGGAAAAAATGCCAAAATCGCATGGTGACGGCCAAGGTCATTCAACCAATGCACCGTCTATTCTTGAAGATAACTCTGCGGAGGAACAGATGACTAATTTGGTAGCTGAAAAATAAAAATTAACCAAACTAATTGGATATCAAACAGGTTCTCCGCGAATGCTTGGTCAAAGACCAAGTTTTTTTGTTGAAAAAGGGCAAAAAGTCTTGTAAATTCGGCTCAAATGCATTATTATATTACAAGTGTTGATTTTACCGAGGGGTGAACTATGCCCTAGTAAGCCGGCACAACGACAAAGCGTTGACGCGAGAGATTGCGGCACACCAGGATGCATTGCCACGCAGGTGTCCGGTAACTTTCGTCGAGCAAGTTATCTTTTAAAAAGAAACGAAGGAGGTTTTCAAATGGCAAGTCAAAAGATTCGTATCAGATTAAAGTCTTACGAACATGGTATTCTCGATCAATCTGCAGCTAAGATTGTGGAAACAGCAAAAAGAACTGGTGCTGAAATTTCAGGTCCAATTCCTTTGCCAACAGAACGGACACTTTACACGGTGCTTCGCTCACCACATAAGCACAAAGATTCTCGTGAACAATTTGAAATGCGCACTCACAAACGTCTTATCGACATCGTGAACCCAACACCTAAAACTGTTGATTCATTGATGAAGTTAGACTTACCAAGTGGTGTTGACATCGAGATCAAATTATAATTTTCAAATAAAAAATGGAGGTACATCATGACCAAAGGAATCTTAGGCAAAAAAGTTGGTATGACGCAAATCTTCACTGAGGACGGTACATTGGTACCTGTAACTGTTGTTGAAGCTACACCAAACGTAGTTCTTCAAGTTAAGACAGTTGAGAGCGACGGCTACGAAGCTGTTCAACTCGGTTACCAAGACGTCCGTGAAGTTCGTCAAACAAAACCAGCTAAGGGACATGCTGCTAAAGCAAACACTACACCTAAGCGCTTCGTTCGAGAAATTCGTAATGTTGAGCTTAGTGAATATGAAGTAGGCTCAGAAGTTACGGTTGACACATTTAAGGAAGGTGACGTAATCGACGTTACTGGTACTACAAAGGGTCATGGTTTCCAAGGTAACATCAAGCGTTGGGGACAATCACGTGGACCTGAAACCCACGGTTCAAGATATCACAGAATCCCAGGTTCAATGGGTGCTGTTATCAACCGTGTGTTCAAGGGTAAGAGATTGCCGGGCCGTATGGGTGGCAAACGCGTGACTATCCAAAACCTTAGTGTTGTTAAGGTAGTTGCCGATAAAAACGTAATTTTGGTTTCTGGTAATGTTCCAGGAGCAAAGAACTCATTAATCACAATCAGATCAGCTGTTAAAGCTGCTAAATAGGAAGGAGGACTACAATGGCTAGTATTAAAGTTTTAGATCAATTAGGTAAAGAAGCTGGCGAAATGACATTGAACGATGATGTTTTCGGTGTTGAGCCAAATGAAAATGTCTTGTTTGATGCAGTAATCATGCAAAGAGCTTCCCTTCGCCAAGGTACACATGCTGTGAAGAACAGATCTGCTGTACGTGGTGGTGGCCGTAAGCCTTGGAGACAAAAAGGTACAGGTCGTGCCCGCCAAGGTTCTATCCGTTCACCTCAATGGCGCGGTGGTGGTATCGTCTTTGGACCAACTCCAAGATCATACAGCTACAAGTTACCAAAGAAGGTCCGTCGTTTAGCTATCAAGTCAGCTCTTTCACAAAAAGTGCTTGACGAAAGTTTAATCGTCTTAAACAAATTAGCATTCGAAAGTCCAAAAACTAAGGAATTTTCAGCAGTATTGAACAACTTAAATGTTGACACAAAGACACTTGTTATCGTCGAAGACGACAACATGAACGCTGCTTTATCAGGTCGTAACTTAGCTAACACTAAGGTATTACCAGCAAAAGGCTTAAACGTTTTAGATGTTGTCAACTATGACAAGTTAATCATCACTCAAGATGCTGTTAAACAAATTGAGGAGGTATTAGCATAATGAATGCACGTGATATCATTTTAAAGCCAGTAATCACTGAAGATTCAATGAATCTGATGGAAGATGGCAAATACACTTTCGACGTTCATACCGATGCCGATAAGACTCAAGTTAAAAACGCAGTTCAAGAAATTTTTGACGTCAAGGTTAAATCAGTTAACATCATGAACGTTCGCGGTAAGAAGAAGCGCGTTGGTCAACACGTTGGCTTAACTCGTCGCCGTAGAAAAGCTATTGTTACTCTAACTAGCGATTCTAAACAAATTAAAATCTTTGAAGATTAATAAATAATAGGAGGTAAATCAATTGGCTATTATTAAATATAAGCCAACGACCAACGGTCGACGGAATATGACTGCATCTGATTTCGCTGAAATTACAGCAACAAAGCCTGAGAAGACTTTGCTTGAATCAGAAAGCAAAACAGCGGGTAGAAATGCCCACGGTCATATCACTGTTAGACATCGTGGTGGTGGCCATAAGCAAAAGTATCGTGTAATCGACTTCAAGCGTAACAAAGACGATGTTAAAGCAGTCGTTAAGACGATTGAATACGATCCAAATAGAACAGCAAATATTGCTTTGCTACACTACACTGATGGTGTAAAGACTTACATCCTGGCCCCTAAGGGCCTTGAAGTAGGACAAGTTCTTGAATCTGGTGCAAACGCTGATATCAAGGTAGGTAACGCATTACCACTTGCAAATATCCCCGTTGGTACAACAATTCACAACATCGAAATGAAACCTGGTAAGGGTGCTCAATTGATTAGATCTGCTGGTACTTCAGCTCAAGTTCTTGGTCATGAGGAGAAATACACACTTATCCGTTTGAATTCCGGTGAAGTTCGGATGATTTTATCTGCAGCCCGTGCAACAATCGGTGCCGTTGGTAACGAACAACACGAATTAATTAAGATTGGTAAAGCTGGCCGTACTCGCTGGATGGGCGTTCGTCCAACAGTTCGTGGTTCTGTCATGAACCCTAACGATCACCCACATGGTGGTGGTGAAGGTAAAGCACCAATCGGTCGTCCATCTCCTATGTCACCATGGGGTAAGAAGACGATGGGTGTTAAGACTCGCGATAAGAAGGCTAAGTCAGAAAGACTCGTTATTCGTCATCGTAAGGGTAAATAATAGTTAACTAAAGGAGGTCCAAATAAATGAGCCGTAGTATTAAAAAAGGTCCATTTGCAGATGCGCATCTTTTGAAGAAGATCGATGCTCAAGCTGATCAAGAAAAGAAGCAAGTTATTAAGACATGGTCTCGTCGTTCAACTATTTTCCCTTCATTTGTAGGTTTTACAATAGCTGTTTACGATGGCAGAAAACATGTTCCAGTATTTATTTCTGAAGATATGGTTGGTCATAAACTTGGCGAATTCGTGCCAACAAGAACCTTCCGTGGTCATTCAGGCAACGACAAAAAGACAACAGGTAAGTAGAAAGGAGAAACAATCTGATGGCAGATCAAATTACATCAGCTAAAGCTGAAGGTAGAACGATTCGCATCGCAGCCCGTAAGGCCCGCCTAGTTGTGGACTTAATTCGTGGCAAGAGCGTTGCAGAAGCATTCGCAATTCTTGAGTTTACTCCAAGAGCAGCATCTCCAATTGTTGAAAAAGTTTTGAAATCAGCAGTTGCTAACGCAGAACACAATTACGATTTAGAGTCTGCAAACCTTTATGTATCTGAAGCATACGTCAACGAAGGACCAACTCTTAAGAGATTCCGTCCACGTGCCAAAGGAATGGCTTCTCCAATCAACAAGAGAACTAGCCATGTCGTAGTCGTAGTTTCAGAAAAGGAATAGGAGGGTTATTCAATGGGTCAGAAAATTAACCCAATTGGTTTCCGTGTCGGAGTAATCCGCGATTGGGAAGCTAAATGGTATGCTGACAAGGATTATGCTGATAACTTAATTGAAGATATCAAAGTAAGAAAGTATATCGAAACTAAGTTGGCAGAAGCTTCAGTATCACAAGTAGAAATTGAACGTGCTGCAAATAAAATCAACGTTTCTATCCACACCGCTAAGCCTGGTATGGTTATTGGTAAAGGTGGATCAGAAGTTGAAAGTTTGAGAAAAGAACTTAACAACTTAACTAACAAACAAATTCACGTAAACATCGTGGAAGTTAAACAACCCGATCTTGATGCTAAATTGGTGGGTGAAGGTATCGCCCGTCAACTAGAAGCTCGTATTGCTTTTAGACGTGCACAAAGACAAGCAACTACACGTACTATGCGTGCGGGAGCAAAGGGTATCAAAACACAAATCTCAGGTCGTTTAAACGGTGCTGACATTGCGCGTAAGGAATGGCATACAGAAGGTACAGTTCCTCTTCACACTTTGAGAGCTGATATCGACTATGCTTGGGTTGAAGCAAGAACCACTTATGGCCAACTTGGTATTAAAGTTTGGATCTACCGTGGTGAAGTTTTACCTGCACGTAAGAATGTTGCAGCAAGTACTGATCAGAAAAAGAGCGTGAAAGGAGGAAACTAATCATGTTAGTTCCTAAACGTGTAAAACACCGTCGTGAGTTCCGTGGTAAGATGCGCGGAGCTGCCAAAGGCGGTAAGAATGTTGATTTCGGTCAATATGGGTTAGAAGCATTAGAATCTCATTGGATTACTAACAGACAAATCGAGGCAGCTCGTGTTGCTATGACGCGTTATATGAAACGTGGTGGTAAAGTTTGGATTAGAATCTTCCCACATAAGTCATACACTGCTAAGGGTGTTGGTGTTCGTATGGGTTCTGGTAAAGGTGCACCAGCAGGTTGGGTAGCACCAGTTAAAAGAGAAAAGATCTTATTCGAAATTGGTGGCGTTTCTGAAGAAGTCGCACGTGAAGCATTAAGACTTGCATCACACAAATTGCCAATCAAGACTAAGTTTGTAAAACGCGAGGAAGTAGGTGGCGATTCTAATGAAGGCTAATGAAATCAAAGATTTAACCACTGCGCAAATGTTGGACAAAGAAAAGCAATACAAAGAAGAACTCTTTAACTTGCGTTTTCAACAAGCTACTGGTCAATTGGAAAATACCGCTCGCTTGAAACAAGTTCGTAAAAATATTGCCAGAATCAAAACTGTTCTACGTGAACAAGAATTGAATAAATAGAAATGGAAGGGAGTCATTAACTTGAGCGAAGCTACTGAAAGAAATAGTCGTCACGTCTATCAAGGTCGTGTTGTATCAGACAAGATGGACAAAACAATTACTGTTGTTGTTGAGACTTACAAGACACATCCTGTCTACAAGAAGCGTGTTAAATATTCTAAGAAATATTACGCACACGACGAAAGCAACGAAGCAAAAGTTGGAGATATTGTTCGCATTATGGAAACCCGACCATTATCTCGTTCAAAACGTTTCCGTTTGACAGAAATCGTTGAAAAGGCAGTTATTATTTAGTTTTTGAATAAGAGCGAAGGGAGGAACACATTGTGATACAACAAGAAAGTCGTTTGAAGATTGCCGATAACTCTGGCGCTCGTGAAATCTTGACTATCAAAGTACTTGGTGGTTCAGGTCGCAAGGTTGCGAATATCGGTGATGTCATCGTTGCTACTGTTAAACAAGCAACACCAGGTGGCGTTGTCAAAAAGGGTGACGTTGTTAAGGCTGTTATCGTTAGAACAAAGTCAGGTGCGCGCCGCGAAGACGGATCTTATATCAAATTTGATGAAAATGCTGCAGTACTGATTAATGCAGATAAGAGTCCTCGAGGAACACGTATTTTTGGACCTGTCGCACGTGAATTACGTGAGCATGATTTTATGAAGATCGTATCTCTTGCTCCTGAAGTATTATAAAAACATTTATTACAGGGAGGTGCACTGATGTTTGTTAAAACAGGTGACAAAGTTAAAGTTATTGCCGGTAAAGACAAAGGTAAAGAAGGCACGATTTTAAGTGTCAATAAGAAGAATAATAAAGTGGTTGTTGAAGGCATCAATTTGGTCAAGAAGCATCAAAAGCCTTCACAGACCAACCCAAATGGCGGAATCAACGACCAAGAAGCAGCAATCGATGCTTCAAATGTAATGTTGATTGATCCAGAAACTAACCAACCAACTAGAATCAGTCATGAAGTGATTGATGGCAAAAAAGTTCGTGTTGCTAAAAAATCTGGCAAGGCTATTGATAAATAAGGAAGGGAGGACAACAAGTGACTAATCGCTTAAAAGAAAGATATACTGCTGAAATCGTTCCATCATTGATGAAGAAGTTCGAATATTCTTCAATCATGCAAGCACCTAAGATTGAAAAAATCGTGTTGAATATGGGTGTTGGTGACGCAGTTTCAAATGCTAAGAATCTTGACGAAGCCGTTGAAGAGTTAACTCTGATTTCGGGCCAAAAGCCAATGATTACGAAAGCTAAGAAATCTATCGCTGGATTCCGTTTACGTGAAGGTATGTCAATTGGTACTAAGGTTACACTACGTGGTGAACGTATGTATGACTTCTTAGACAAATTGATTAGTGTTTCTCTTCCTCGTGTGCGTGATTTCCACGGTATCAGCGCAAAAGCTTTTGATGGTCGTGGTAACTACACTCTCGGTGTAAGAGAACAATTGATTTTCCCAGAAGTTGATTATGACAAGGTAAACCGCGTTCGTGGTTTGGACATTGTTATCGTTACGACTGCTAACACTGACGAAGAAGCACGTGAGCTTCTGACTCAAGTTGGTATGCCATTCGCAAAATAATTGGAGGAAATTTAATTGGCTAAGACATCACAAATTGTAAAAAACCACCGTCCAGCTAAATTCTCGACGCAAGCATACACAAGATGTGAGAGATGTGGTCGTCCACACTCTGTATATCGTAAATTCAAGTTATGCCGTATTTGCTTGAAAGAATTGGCACACAAAGGACAAATTCCAGGTCTTAAAAAGGCAAGCTGGTAATATTAATACTTGAAGAAAAGGAGGCATTGGCTCTATGGTCATGACAGATCCAATCGCAGATTACTTAACAAGAATCAGAAATGCTAACATGGCAAGACATGATTCCGTTATGATTCCTGCATCAAACATCAAGAAGTCTATCTCTGAAATCCTGAAACAAGAAGGATTTATCCGTGATTACGAAGTTTCAGAAGACAATAAGCAAGGAATGATCAAGGTCTTCCTGAAATATGGTCGTGAAAACGAACGTGTTATCACTGGTTTAAAGAGAATATCAAAACCAGGACTTAGAAGTTACGTTCCAGCTGATAATGTGCCAAAGGTATTGAACGGTCTTGGGATTGCAATTATCTCAACATCTAATGGCGTTATTACTGACAAAGAAGCAAGACAAAAAAATGTTGGTGGCGAAGTGCTCGCCTACGTTTGGTAATATCTAAATCATCAAAGAAAGGGGCAAAATAATGAGTCGTATTGGTTATAAATTAATTGAAGTTCCTGCAGCTGTTACAATCACCAAGAATGGTGACGATGTGACTGTTAAGGGACCTAAAGGCGAATTGACTAGACATTTTGATCCTAAAATTACGTTTGAAGAAAAAGATGGTCAAGTTCGTTTCGAACGTTCATCTGAATCTGACAAGGCTTTACATGGTACTATGAGAGCAAACCTTGAAAGTATGGTTGTTGGTGTTACCGATGGTTACACCAAGACACTTAACCTAGTTGGTGTTGGTTACCGTGCCCAATTACAAGGTAAGAAGTTAGTTCTTGCCGTTGGTTACTCACATCCTGTTGAATTCGATGCTCCTGAGGGTATTGAAATTCAGGTACCATCTAATACTGAAATCGTAATTTCAGGTATCAGCAAACAAGTTGTTGGTCAATTTGCAGCTGAAATTAGAGATGTTCGTCCACCAGAACCTTATAAAGGTAAAGGAATTCGTTACGCCGATGAAATCGTTCGTCGTAAGGAAGGTAAGACTGGTAAATAGTTAGTAAAATTTTATATGAGGTGAAATTGTGATTTCAAAACCAGATAAAAACAATGTACGTTTAAAACGTCATTCGCGTATTCGTAATAAAATTTCTGGTACTGCTGAGCGCCCACGCTTGAGTATTTTCCGTTCGAATAAAAACATCTACGCTCAATTAATTGATGACGTAGCGGGTGTAACGCTAGCAAGTGCCTCAAGTCTTGATAAGTCTGTTAGCTCAGACGCTACCAAGGTTGAACAAGCAGAAGCAGTTGGTAAATTAATTGCTGAAGCTGGTAAAAAGAAAAATATCACATCAATCGTTTTTGACAGAAGTGGTTACTTATACCACGGCCGTATTCAAGTTCTAGCTGATGCAGCCCGCGAAAACGGATTAGAATTCTAAGAGGGAGGTAAAGTTAATGACAACTCATATCGATCCAAACACACTTGAGTTAGAGGACCAATTGGTTGGTATCAACCGTGTTACTAAAGTTGTTAAAGGTGGACGTCGTCTAAGATTTGCCGCAATCGTCATTGTTGGTGATAAGGCTGGCCACGTTGGCTTTGGTACAGGTAAAGCTCAAGAAGTTCCAGAAGCTATTCGCAAGGCTGTTGAAGATGCTAAAAAGAACTTAATCGAAGTTCCAACTGTTGGCTCAACTATTCCTCATGAAACTGTTGGCCGTTATGGTGCAGGTCGGATTATGTTGAAACCTGCTGAAGAAGGTTCTGGTGTTGCAGCTGGTGGTCCAGTGCGTATCGTGATGGACCTTGCAGGTGTTGCCGATGTTACAAGTAAGTCACTTGGCTCAAATACACCTATTAATGTTATCCGCGCAACGATGGATGGCTTGAAGAGCTTGAATACTAGAGAAGATCTTGTAGCCCTTCGTGGTGCCGATGCTAAGAGTTTACAAAACTAGGAGGAAGAGTAGATGGCTAAATTAAAAGTTACTTTAATCAGAAGCGCTGCTCATCGTCTTCCAGCTCAAAGAACTATTGTTAAAGAGCTTGGTTTGAACCGTGTAAATAGTAGCGTCGTAAAACCCGATAATGCAGCTATTCGTGGCGCATTACTCAAGATTGCGCACTTAATTAGTGTTGAAGAAGTTAAAGATTAATCAAAATAATAAATAAGGAGGTGCGGTTTAATGAAACTTCATGAATTGAAGCCTGCTGAGGGATCACGTAGTGATCGTAAGCGAGTAGGTCGTGGAACTTCATCTGGTACAGGTAAAACTGCTGGTCGTGGTCAAAAGGGCCAACTTGCAAGATCAGGTGGTAAAACACGTCTTGGTTTTGAAGGTGGTCAAATGCCATTATTCAGAAGAATGCCAAAACGTGGTTTCAAGAATATTAACCGTAAAGAATATGCAGTAGTTAGCTTGGCTGACTTAAACAGATTTGAAGAAGGTACTGAAGTTACACCTGCTTTATTAGTTGAAAGTGGATTAGTTAAGAAAGAATTAGCTGGTGTAAAGCTTTTAGCTAACGGTGAGCTTTCTGTTAAGTTGACTGTGAAGGTTAACAAGGTATCAGAGGCTGCCAAAAAGGCAGTTGAAGCAGCTGGTGGAACTATCGAGGTGATCTAATGTTCTCAACGTTGAAGAACGCATTTGCGGATAAAGAGATTAGAAAGAAGATTTTTTTCACTTTATTCATTCTGTTTCTTTATCGGATTGGATCAAATATCACAGTGCCTGGGATTAACGCTGGTGCAATTAGTAAAGTTGCAGAGGTTGGGCTGATTCCAATCCTCGACACCGTTAGTGGTGGCGGGTTGGCTAACTATTCAATCTTTGCACTCGGTGTTTCGCCGTACATTACCGCACAAATCGTTATTCAACTTTTGCAGATGGACATCGTGCCACGATTAGTTGAATGGGGGAAACAAGGTGAGGTTGGCCGGCGTAAGACAAACCAAGTAACTAGATATCTTTCACTCGTTGTGGCGTTTATCCAAAGTATTGGGATTACATTAGGTTTCAATGCTTTGACAAGTGCTGGGCTGGTGAAAGAGCAAACGGTGACCTCATATATTCAGATCGGTATCATTATGACCGCCGGAACCATGTTACTGACTTGGTTAGGTGATCAAATTACTGATAAGGGTCTGGGAAATGGCGTTTCCATGCTGATTTTTGCCGGGATCATCGCTCGTCTACCAAGTGGCTTATATGCACTGATTAAGGAGTACATCATCAACGCGTCAGCTAGTGATCGTACTACTGGAATCATCTTTATCGTTGCTGTCGTTGTAGCTGTCTTATTAGTTACAACTTTCGTCACTTACGTTCAGCAGGCTAATAGAAAGATTCCGATTCAGTATACTAGAAGAGCCGCGGTTAGCGGTTCAGAAAGTTATCTGCCCTTAAAGGTAAACGTTGCTGGTGTTATTCCAGTTATCTTTGCTAGTTCTTTCATTGTGACACCCGCTACGGTTCTGGTTGCTTTCCAATCAAGTTACAGTGATGCAACTTGGTACAAGGTTTTATCAGAAATCTTTAGTTTACAAACGACAACTGGTGCATTGATTTATACATTTTTGATTATCCTCTTTACCTTCTTCTATGCCTTCGTTCAGGTGAATCCCGAAAAGTTGGCGGAGAATTTACAAAAGCAGGGAGCATATATCCCTAGTGTTTGGCCAGGTAAAGAAACCGAAAAATATGTTTCCAGCCTTTTGATGAAGCTGTCAACTGTTGGTGCTGTGTTCCTTGGCCTAGTTGCCTTGCTACCTCAACTTGCATCAAACATCTGGGGTCTACCACAGTCAATTGGCTTGGGTGGAACTAGCTTGTTGATCGTAATCGGGGTTGCTTTAGAAATTTCACGCCAAATCGATGGTTTGTTAATGAAACAAGAGTACGTTGGATTTATTAGATAGGAGCTTATAAAAAATGTTAAACATTATTCTATTAGGTTTACCTGGTGCTGGCAAAGGCACAGCCTCAGCACCGATTATCGATAAATATCACGTGGCTCACATTTCAACAGGGGATATGTTTAGAGAGGCAATGGCCGAAGAAACACCTGTGGGCTTGGAAGCAAAGAAGTATATGGATGCTGGAGATTTAGTTCCTGACGAAGTCACAGCTAAGTTGGTTGAAGAAAGATTACAGAAGTCGGACGTTCTAAATGGCTTTATCCTCGATGGATTTCCACGGACAACTGTCCAGGCTGAGCTACTAGATCAAATTACAGAACGCTTGAATAAGCCTTTGTCTAAAGTGATTAGTATCGACGTGCCAGAAGACATTCTGGTTGAGCGCCTCTCGGCACGCTACATTTGTAAGAATTGTGGTGCGACTTATAACAAGATTTCTAATCCAACAAAAGTTGCGGGAGTATGTGATCGTTGCGGCGGTAAAGAATTTTACCAAAGAGAAGATGACAAACCCGAAGTAGTCAAGAACAGACTTAAAGTTAATAAAGAAATGAACACACCGTTAATTGACTTCTATGATGCCAAAGGTCTGTTGACTCATGTCAACGGTAACCAAGCACCTGAGAAGGTCTTTGCGGACATCGAGGCAGCCTTGGCTGACTAATATTGGTGGCTTGTTCTTTTCAAATTTAACTAAAAAGTGCTATAATTCTCAGGTATGACGTATTTGAATTTTTTTGGAGGGTCACTTTGGCTAAAGAAGATGTCATTGAAGTTGAGGGTAAGGTAATTGATACCTTACCTAATGCTATGTTTAAAGTTGAATTAGAGAACGGAGCAACGATTTTGGCGCACGTGTCGGGTAAGATTCGGATGCATTACATCAAAATTTTACCAGGCGATCGTGTCACAGTTGAATTGTCTCCTTATGATTTAACAAAAGGTAGAATTACCTATCGTAATAAGTAAGATTCTGGAGGCAAAATAATGAAAGTTAGACCATCAGTTAAACCAATGTGTGAACATTGTAAAGTTATCAAAAGAAATGGCCGCGTTATGATTATTTGCTCTGCTAACGCTAAGCACAAACAACGCCAAGGCTAATACAAAAATAAAATAATGGAGGTGCAAAAATGGCTCGTATTGCTGGTGTCGATTTACCAAGAGAAAAGAGAATAGTTGTTGCTTTAACTTATATCTTTGGTATTGGTGATAATACTGCACAAAAAATCTTGAACGCTGCAGATGTATCTTTTGACGTTCGGACAAAAGATCTTACACCTGATCAAGAAGACAAGATTCGTGTCGAAGTTGATAAATACCGTGTTGAAGGTGACTTACGCCGTGAAGTTAGCTTGAACATCAAACGTCTGCAAGAAATCGGTTCATACCGTGGAATTCGCCATCGTCGTGGTTTACCTACACGTGGTCAAAACACTAAGAACAACGCTAGAACTCGTAAGGGTCCTAAGGTTTCTATCGCAGGTAAGAAAAAATAATAAGTAGGAGGGAACAAAATGGCTGTTAAAAAAGCATCACGCAAACGCCGTGTCAAGAAGCACATCGAAAAAGGTGTTGCTCATATCCATTCAACATTTAACAACACGTTGGTCATGATTACGGACGTTCAAGGTAACGCTATTTCTTGGTCAAGTGCTGGTGCACTTGGATTCAAGGGTAGCCGTAAGTCAACTCCATTTGCCGCACAGATGGCTGCAGAAGCAGCAACTAAGCAGGCTATGGAACATGGCATGAAGAATGTTGAAGTTTCCGTTAAGGGTCCAGGTTCTGGCCGTGAAGCTGCTATCAGAGCTTTACAAGCTACGGGTCTTGAAATTACTGCTATTCGTGACGTAACTCCGGTTCCTCACAATGGTTCAAGACCACCAAAACGTCGTCGTGTTTAGTTATCAATTTGTTTACTTAATAGCGAACAATACGTTTTGAAGGGGGCCCCAGTAATGATAGAATTTGAAAAACCAAGTATTACCGCTGTAGAACAAGATAAAAATTACGGCAGATTCGTAATTGAACCCTTGGAACGTGGTTATGGTACTACTTTAGGAAATTCACTTCGTCGTGTTTTACTAGCTTCTTTACCAGGAAGCGCAGTTAGTTATCTCCAAATTGATGGTGTTTTACATGAATTTTCAACAATTCCTGGTGTATTAGAAGACGTTACACAGATTATTTTGAATCTTAAGAAGCTTACCTTAAAGTCAATCGCGGCTGATGAAAAGTTAGCAGAAATCGATGTAGAAGGTCCCGCAACTGTTACTGCCGGCGATCTTAAAGTTGATGATGAAGTTCAAATTTTGAACCCTGATCAGTACATCGCTACGGTTGCTGAGGGAGCACATCTTCGGATGACTGTTGCCATTAAACAGGGTCGTGGGTATGTTCCAGCGGACCAGAATAAATCCGATGATATGCCGATTGGTGTTGTGCCAGTTGATTCACTATTTTCACCTATCGAAAAGGTTAACTACCAAGTCGAAGGAACCCGTGTTGGACGGAACAACGACTATGATAAGTTAACGATGGAAGTTTGGACGGATGGCTCTATTACACCTAACGATGCATTGAGTTTTGGTGCCAAGATTTTAACCGAACACCTAAACGTGTTTATGAATACAAATCTTGTAACTGAGTTCACTGATGTGATGGTGGAGAAGGAAGATACTAAGAAAGAGAAACAACTCGAGATGACTATCGAAGAGCTTGATCTTTCTGTTAGATCTTACAACTGCTTGAAACGCGCTGGTATTAACACAGTTCAAGAATTAACTGAGAAGTCCGAAGCAGACATGATGCGTGTTAGAAACCTTGGCCGCAAGTCGCTTGAAGAAGTTAAGAACAAGTTAACTGATCTTGGCTTAGGACTACGTGTAGACGATTAAAAAGATTGAATAAGGAGGGAAACTCATGGGATACCGTAAATTAGGTCGTAATTCATCTCAAAGAAACGCGATGTTGAGAGATTTGACTACTGATTTAATTATCAACGAACGCATTGTCACTACTGAAACTCGTGCTAAAGAGATTCGTAAGACTACCGAGAAGATGATTACACTTGGTAAACATGGTGACTTGCACTCTAGAAGACAAGCTGCAGCTTATGTTCGTAATGAAATTGCTGATATTCGCGAAGAGAAAGATGGTGTTGTGGTACAATCTGCACTCCAAAAACTTTTCAGTGAAATTGCACCTCGTTATGCAGAACGTAATGGTGGTTACACTAGAATGTATAAGATGGCTACACCACGCCGTGGTGACGCCGCACCTATGGTTATTATCGAGTTAGTTTAATCGATATTTGAATAATCAACCCTTAAAAATTCATTTCATAGAAGCGAGAATGAGCGTGATGATGTTGGCGTTTGCCTAGTCTAGCTTAGATAGTTAAACTATCCCTTCATGAATGATTTTTTTTTGCTCAAAAAACGGTACAATGTAATAAATGTGTTTAAAGGTGGTTGGCATGACGCAAAAGGACAATATTATTGAGGTACAAAACGTTACCTTCACTTATAATGAAGCTGAGAGACCAGCACTGCATGATGTATCTTTAAGTGTGCAAAGAGGCAGCTGGACCGCCATCATCGGTCATAATGGTAGTGGTAAGAGTACATTAGCACGTTTATTAAACGGTCTCCTCGTGCCGGATGACGAAAAGTCCAAAATTTATATTGACGGGATTGAGCTGACTGACGACACCGTCTGGCAGATTAGGAATGATATTGGAATTGTCTTTCAGAATCCTGATAATCAGTTCGTTGGAGCGACCGTCGAGGATGATGTCGCTTTTGGGATGGAGAACCGGGGCGTTTCCCGTGCAGAAATGCAGGAAGTGGTCCAACGAGTCGTGGCCGATGTCCGCATGACGGATTTCATTAAGTCCGAGCCGGCACGTTTATCCGGGGGACAGAAGCAGCGAGTGGCCATTGCCGGAATTATCGCCATTAAACCGAAGATTATTATTCTGGATGAATCGACCAGTATGCTTGATCCTGAGGGCAAGAAAGATGTCCTCGACCTAATTAGGCGGGTGAAGGAACAAAATGACCTCACGGTTGTTTCAATCACCCATGACATTGAGGAAGCGAGTGAGGCAGACGATATCATCATCTTGAATGATGGTGAAATAGTTCAAACTGGCACACCAAAAGAGATTTTTCAGCAAGTGGAATTGATTGATCGGATGGGCCTCGAGGTGCCATTCATCAACCAGCTAATTGCCCAGCTGCGGGCCAACGGCATCGATGTTCCGCTTGCAGTAACCAATGAAAGTGAGCTAACAGATTACCTGTGGAAATTAAATTCGAACATGTAGACTTCACCTATGCACCCAACACGCCGATGGCTAAGAAAGGGTTACAGGACGTAAGTTTCACACTCAAAGAGAACAGTTTTGTGGCCGTAATTGGTCATACCGGTAGCGGTAAATCCACCCTGCTACAGCATTTTAATGCGCTACTGAAGCCGACCGCCGGCACAATTAGAATTGCTGGTTTTGAAATCAATAAGGATACGACCAATAAGAGCCTGAAGGCCCTACGCAAACAAGTAGGCATGGTCTTTCAATTTCCTGAGAACCAATTATTCGAGGAGACGGTGCTGCGTGATATTGCCTTTGGTCCGAAAAACTTTGGTGTACTAGAGAAAGAGGCAATGCAACTTGCACAAACATGGCTAGAACGGGTTGGCCTATCAGAAGAGGTTGCAGAGCAGACACCGTTTGATCTGTCCGGTGGGCAGATGCGCCGCGTGGCGATTGCCGGTGTACTGGCGAGCGAACCGGACGTTTTGTTATTGGATGAACCCGCGGCTGGGCTGGATCCAAGGGGACGTTTCGAAATGATGAAAATTTTCACTGATTACCAAGCAGCGGGCCATACTGTTATCTTAATCACGCATAACATGGATGATGTGGCCTACTATGCTGACGATGTCCTGGTGCTAGAAAAGGGCGAGCTGCTGCTCCATGACACCCCAGAGCGTGTTTTTGCGGATCGCGATTGGTTGACAGCACATCACTTGGACGAGCCGACAGCCAGCAATTATGGCAGAGTATTGAGCAGGCGGGGTTTTGAGTTTAGCAAGAACCCGCTGACACTCACTAGTTTGACGCAACAGATTGTACAAAATCTCGATAAAGGATAGGCAGCAATGGATAAACTTATCTTAGGACGCTTTATCCCAGGTGATTCGATTGTTTACAAGATGGATCCCCGGGGTAAGTTGTTAGCAACATTCTTCTTCATTGGTATTATATTTCTCGCGAATAATTGGCTTACATACCTTATTGTCACGCTTTTTTCACTGGCGGCCGTTGTTGCGACGAGAATCTCACTCAAGGTATTCTGGCGTGGGGTGCGGCCGATGATTTGGTTAATCCTCTTTACAAGTGCACTGCAGGTCTTCTTTACTGCTGGCGGCCAAACCTACTATCACTGGGGGATCATTACAATTTCAGAATTTGGACTAATTAACGGCTTCTATATTTTCCTCCGGTTCGTCTTAATTATCTTGATTTCTACCGTATTGACGCTCACAACGCCACCGTTATCGATTGCTGATGCCATGGAATCTTTGTTGAAACCATTGAAGGTAATTCACTTTCCGGTCACCCAGATCGCACTAGTGATGTCCATTGCGCTCCGCTTCGTTCCGACGTTGATGGACGAGACGGTTAAAATCATGAATGCACAGCGTGCACGTGGTGTGGACTTCGGTGAGGGTAATCTTTTCAAACAGATGAAGTCGATCATTCCACTCTTAATTCCATTATTTGTGAATAGCTTAAAGATAGCTTTCGACCTGTCACAGGCGATGGAATCAAGAGGCTATCAAGGCGGCGACGGAAGGACAAAATACAGGATTCTCCAATGGCATTGGCTCGATTTAATCAATTTAGGCTACTTTGCGCTGATGACTGGCTTACTAATTATTTTTAGGACACATTAATGACAAGATATAAGATGACGATGGCTTATGACGGCCATCTTTTTCATGGCTTCCAGAAGCAGATAAAAGATCGCACGGTCCAAGAGACTGTCGAAAAAGCACTATTCAAAATGACGAAGGGGAAAGAAGTGGCTGTTCACGGCTCGGGCCGAACCGATGCAGGAGTACACGCAAAGGGACAAGTAATTCACTTTGATTACCCGGGAAATATTCCACCACAGAATATGATTAGGGCGCTAAATAGTATGATGCCACTCGATACCATCTTCTTGGCGGGGGCAATCGTCGATGCAAACTTTCACGCCCAGTTTGATACGATTGGTAAATGGTATCGTTATCGTGTTGACCTCGGGCGTTACACCGATCCCTTCAAGCGATTCTATACGGGTCATTATCCGTATCCTGTCGACATTGAACGCATTAAATTAGCTTTGCCCGCATTACTTGGAGAACACGATTTCACGAGTTTTGCAGCGAGCGGTGGTGTAATCAAGAACAAGGTACGGACGATTTATTATGCAAACGTCGAATATGATGAGGGACAAAATGAGTTCATCTTCGACTTTGTCGGAAATGGCTTCTTGTATAATATGGTACGGATTCTGGTTGCCACAGCGCTTGAAATAGGCAATGGTAGAAGACCAATTGATGATTTCAAGCGGTTAATTATGGTCCGTGATAGAAATGAGGCGAGAGCAACGGCACCAGCGAGTGGACTTTATCTGCAGGAAGTCTACTATGATGAAATTCCAGAGCAATTTCGGTTGAAATAAAATACGAATCAAGCCATGTCTACATGGCTTTTTTGACGCAACATATTGTTGCTTGTTCAAATATTCGAAACTACTCCAGATTAATTTTGATGATCTTGTTGCTAGTTCTGTTTGGTATTTTTTCTGCAAGTGTGACTATTTTCAACGTGTATCTGATGTCCTACCTGCAAACTAATGTCAATACGGATTATCTCGGAAGAGTATTCAGTCTGATATTTGTAATTAGTGGAATTTTTGTACCTATCGGTAGTCTGTTAGCCGCAACAATTGATCTGAAAGACTGGCGCGTTTTCCAGTTAATTGGTATTGGTCAAATCCTCATCTATCTGAGCCGCTTGATTACATTTCGGCTAATGTCTAAGAAAGCATAAGTGGTTTGAATTAAGAGATGACATGCATCCGTCAAACCACTAAATCATAATCTAAAATATTTGTGGCATCATTTTTTCAAAGATAAAAAAGTTTCACCCTGTTTTTGCGTAGTTATTAACACGGTGTTTCGTGGACCACATCTCTGCACATTAATGATGAGGGAGATGTTGTCTATGAAGGAATGGAAAGGTAGAAGCGGCTAATAAGTGGATTTATTCAACTTATTGAAATTCATCGAGCAGCTGGTTAATGGTTTGAAATCCATCGACTGGTTGATCAAGAAGATCAAAAAAACTCTTAATCACAAAGATTAAGAGCTAAAGCTTTCCACGAAATCACCCAAGGTCAGAGGACATCAGCCCCCTCTGGCCTTTTTTCGTACCTAAAGTGTAACACGACACACAAGTAGCAAGTCAAGTAAAAAAAACCTTGCTAAACTGCTACGAATAGTTTAACCTTAAATTCATCAACAACAAGGAGGAAACCAACATGAGAAATTCATTGTCTACTGTAGTATTAACTTGGCAAAGCCAACAGTAGGCAGGCGTGAACACGTCCTGCCAGACGCAGGTCGTGTCTATGTTGGTTCCAATTCGTCGTCTGCATAGATACCTCAATTTAGTGGTAACTATGTGGACGTTTTTATTTTCTCTGAAAACTTCCACGACCTGTGGGAGCTTTTTTTTTCGAAAACTAATGGGATTAATGGAGAAGATAAAATGAAAAAAATGATTGGCTTTATCGTATTATTATTAGCATTTCTTGGGGTGGCATTTTACTTTGGTGAACGGGAGATTTCACAGAGCAGGCAAAAGACAGATACACCAACGGTAGGTGTCTTACAGCTGATGAGTCATCCGGCGCTTGACGCTATCTATGACGGTATCAAGGATGGTTTGAAGGATGCGGGCTATGAAGTAGGCCAGGACGTCAAGATTGACTTTCAAAACGCGCAAGGAGATCAGAGTAATCTGAAGAGCATGTCCGAGAAATTCGTGAATGAGAAGGCGGCTGTAACCGTTGGGATTGCTACCCCAGCAGCTCAGGCGTTGGCAAATGCGACGATGGACATACCGATAGTTCTTGGGGCAATTACCGATCCGGTTGGCGCTAAGCTGGTAGCGAACAATAGGCGCCCGGGCGGTAATATTACAGGGGTATCCGATCAGGCACCACTAGGAGCGCAACTCGACCTGATGCAGGAAATATTACCAAAGATGAAAAACCTGGGAATTATCTACACGTCAAGCGACGATTCGGCAGCAACCCAAGCGAAAATGATGGCAACACTAGCTCAAAAGGCAGGCTTAACAGTGAAGAAGTATAGTGTGAACTCGACTAACGACATCACGCAGGTCGCCGCACAAATGGTCCAGAATGTTGATGCAGTTTTCGTCCCAACAGATAACACGATAGCTAGCTCGATGGAGACGTTAGTAGCTGCCACGAACGCCCAGAACATCCCAGTCTTCCCGACTGTTGACACAATGGTCAAACAGGGGGGCGTGGCCACGAGTGGTATCAATCAATTTAAGCTTGGCCAGGAGACGGGTAAGATGGTCGCGGCGATTCTGCAGGGGAAGAGCGAACCAGCGACAACGCCAATCCACTTTGAAAAAACGGGGCAGTTGATCATCAACAAGCAACAGGCGGATAAATTGGGACTCAAGATTCCAGCGCCAGTAATGCAAAAAGCACAAGAAAAGGGGAAAATTATTAAATGACAATCGGGGTATCAGCCATCGGGCAAGGTTTATTATTTGGTATATTGGGCATAGCGCTCTTTCTCACCTTTCGTATATTGGACTTTCCAGATATGACGGTTGAGGGTACATTTCCCTTTGGTGCGGCCGTTGCCGTGAGTGCAATTGCAAACGGTATTAACCCGCTAGTAGCGACTATTTTGGCAACATTAGCGGGCATGGTTGCGGGCCTTTCGACGGGCTTATTGACGACGAAGGGGAAAATTCCGGTGTTATTAGCTGGCATATTGGTGATGACTGGCTTATTCTCCATCAATCTCCGGGTAATGGGTCGCGCAAATCTCTCATTATTGAACCAGCCCAACCTCTTTAAACAAGGATTTCTACCGCAATTACCACCTGCTTTTGCGAGTGTTATAGTTGGCGGTTTAGTCGTGATTATCGTGGTAATCATGCTGACGCTGTTCCTGAATACGAGGCTTGGTCAAGGATTCATCGCCGCTGGTGACAATCCGAATATGGCTCGTAGTCTCGGAATCAATCCTGACCGCCAGAAAATTCTGGGCTTGGTGATTAGTAACGGTCTCGTTGGTCTAGCGGGAGGGTTAATCGCCCAGAATAATGGCTTCGCCGACGTTAACATGGGAATTGGTGTGATTGTTATTGGACTCGCGGCTATTATTATTGGCGAGGTGAGCTTCGGTAATCTGACCCTCAGCCAGCGCCTGATCGCCGTTGTTCTTGGGAGCATCATCTACCGTTTCATTTTGCTGATCGTCCTCGCGTTAGGATTCAATCCTGATGATTTGAAACTCATTTCCGCCATTATTTTGGCGTTAGTAATCATGGTGCCGACGTTAGAAGATAAATTTCGGTTAAAGCAGACTTTAACGAAGGGAGTACGAAAGGATGACTGAGGCTAAACTAGTTTTGCAAGATATTTCCGTTAGAATCTCTGCTGGGTCAGAGGTGAAAACGCTGCTCAATAATATCAACTTGACGATTGATGAAGGCGACTTCGTGACCGTGCTTGGCACGAATGGTGCCGGAAAATCGACGCTCTTCAACACAATCTCTGGCAACCTGGCGGCAACGGAGGGAAGTATTCGAATTGCTGGTGTCGACTTGACGAGGAAAAGTCCGGAGAAACGGGCGAAATTTATTAGTCGGGTATTCCAAGACCCGAAGATGGGCACGGCTCCCCGGATGAGTGTGGCGGAGAACTTGGCGTTAGCGACGCACCGCGGGGAGCGTTTGATGTTCCAGTCGCGCCAAGTACGCCAACAGATGAGTCGATTTAAAGAATTGGCGCAAAAGTCTGGTAACGGGTTGGACTTGGCGTTAGATAAGCCTACCGAGCAGCTTTCGGGCGGCCAAAGGCAGGCGCTGAGCCTCTTGATGGCCACAATTAAGTTGCCGGAGCTTTTGTTGCTGGATGAGCACACAGCAGCACTAGACCCGCATACGAGTATGGCAATTATGGGGTTGACCAATCAGATTGTGACAGAGAATAAGTTAACTGCGCTCATGATTACCCACCAATTAGATGATGCGTTGAAGTATGGTAATCGCCTGATTGTGCTCGATCAGGGCCTGATTGTGGCAGATTATAATCAACAGGAAAAGAACGAAATTACGAAGCAAGAATTACTGGAATATTTTGGTTAGCAACACATCTATTGAAAAGAACAATCTAGAAATTGTGAATAAACAAATAAAATTCCTACCAACAAATTTTGGTAGGAGTTTTTTAGTTTACAGATTGAATGAGGTTCATAGAACAACTTAATGGTCGTGAGTATGCTAGTGAAAAAAAATCATAAAAATCATGTTAACCAACCTTTGACCCAAAGGTGTTTTGACTTTACGGCCGCCTTCTTCGTATTTATTTTGAATGTAGAATAGCTTTTTACCATGTGGCATAACGGCTACCCAACGACCACCATTTTTTTGCCAGTAATACGGTTTGGAATAGGGTTCATCCAGCAGGACATTCTTAAATTGATAGTCGGGCAAATTTGCTTGGATGAATTTTTTCATTTTCTTTGCATCGTAATGGTACCTTACTTGCTGCGTGATTTTCTCCCAGTTCTCCTGCATTTGCTCAGGTAACTGGTCTAAAGCTATTTCAAAAGGCTGGGTGTCTTCAGTAGTCGAATAAATTAAGCTATGCTGGATGTTTATTCTCGTTGCACGCCAAATTCGGAGGTCCTGGGTGCGCGACTTAAATTGTTGATAAAGCTGATTGATGCGATGGATGTCGCACAATTTATCATAAAAAATGCAATTGTAATCCTGATATTCAGTTTTGCGCTCTTTAGTGTTCTAATAATATTAGAAATTGTAATGCGGCGCTCTGAGCGAATAGGTCAACAGAATAAAATTTAATACTTAGAGGAGAACTATATAATGAACAAAAAGGTTTTAATTACCGCAGCAGCGCTAACATTCGTCTTTGTTGGCTGCAGCAATCAAGCCACGAATCAAAAGGCCGAGGAAAAGATTCCTAGTGCTTCCGCTATCCTGAAGAAGACAACCGCTAATCAGAAAAAGCAGGATAACGTTCATCTAGCAGTCGATACTGTTGCTGGTATTGCTGATGAAAAAATGAAAATGCTGGTTGATGCTGATTTCAGTTTTAAACCAGTAGCAATGGATGGCAAATATAGCATGGCAATTGACGATGATAGTCGGGAATTTAGAATTTATGCGGCAAAGGATAAATTTTACCTCAAGGATGATGAGCACGAATGGCAAGATATGTCTGATCAATCTGACAGTTTAGGAATTGATTTGGATTCGTTGATCAGTCACGCGAATGGTGCAGATACGGCTGATTTATCGGCTGATGCCAAGAAAGCAGCCAAAGTAACCGAAATAAATGGTAACTATACGATCAAAATGAAGCTTACTGGTAAGGCCGCAGATAAGCTGATAAAGAAGGGGAATGAATCGCTCGATATGTCAAAATCCGTAGCTGCCAAGACCAAGGTAAAGTCGGTTAATTATCACTACGTGATTGACAAAAAGACGTCGTTACCCGAACAGCTAAAAGTGAAAATTAAGCTGGATCTTGGGGGTGCAGCGATGACTGAAACTATCGATTCGAAATATAGTAGATGGAATGAATCAGCTGTTACTGAACCTAAACTTTAAGTGTTAGGTGCATCGCACACAAAAAAAGCGACTCGCAGATTTTTTGCGAGTGGCTTTTCTAGTAGAACAGATTTCGATAGAAATCCTATTAAGCTGCTTCTTCAGCGCTGTCGTCAGCTGCATTGTTCTGAACCCAACCAAGTACAAGTCGTGAGAATGGTCCCACAATTAGTAGTTGATATAGGAAAGCAGCAATAAGGTTCATGCCCCAAGTCTTCAGGTATGTTCCGAGGAAGTCGGCAGGAATGCCACCCTCCATTAGCATGCCAAACAGTGACATGAAGGTTACCATACCAAGGATCATGAATGTGGAGATGGTCAGGATCAGCTGTAATTTACTTTCCTTATTAATAGGTAGGGAAAATGCAATTTTTTTTGCAACAATTCCCACCACGAAGTTGTCGAGAATAAATGCGACAACGAAGCCAGGAACTAGGCCAGTTGCTAAAGCAACTAAGCTGAATGAATTGTGAATTACCAGATTATAAATACTCATTCCAAGCACCATCAAGAAACACATTAACGAACCAAAAATCAAACCTTCTTTTTTATTTGTAGGCATAAACAAATCTCCTTTTTCTAGATTACTTAAACGTTAGGAAAAATGGCAAAAAAATAGCCAACAATTCCAGAAGTGTACGCTGCATCTGGCAGAGTACAGAACCCTCGGAATTGGAGGTTTTAAACACGCATTCCTACAGTAAGTGTAAGTGGTGAAGCTTTTTTGGAACTTCAATTAACCAGTATACACACTTTTGTATTTGTGTGTAAGTAAAAGATATGAGAATTTTACTTGACTTGTTCCTTTAGCGTCGTGTTACACTGGGGGTACGAAAAAAGCCAGAGGTTGGCGTAGACCTCTGACCTTGGGTGATTTCGTGGAAGGCTTAGCTCTTAATCTTTGTGATTAAGAGTTTTTTTGATCTTCTTGATCAACCAGTCGATGGCTTTCAAACCATTAACCAGCTGCTCGATGAATTTCAATAAGTTGAATAAATCCACTTACTAGCCGCTTCTACCTTTCCATTCCTTCATAGACACCATCCCCCTCAACTTTAATCTGCAGAGATGTGGTCCACGAAACACCTTGTTAATAAATACGTGAAAATAGGGTGAAACTTTTTTATTTTACGAGGAAATTTGGCCTAGGACATTTTCGTTTGCGATTACTTGAGACATTATCACTTGCGAACGACATTGACACATATTCGACAAAACGAAAATTTGACAAACGTTCTAAAATCAGGTACATTATTCAAGTATTGTTTGTCCACCGATAAGCCCCGGAACTTATTGTATGTCAAACATGAAAACGGAGGAAAGAACATTGCGTACAACCCCATTAGCAAAACCAGGTGAAATTGAACGTAAATGGTATGTACTTGACGCAACTGGTGTTTCACTAGGTCGTGTGTCAACTGCTGCTGCTACTATCTTGAGAGGTAAGAACAAACCTCAATTCACACCAAATACTGACACAGGTGATTTTGTAATCATCATTAATGCGGACAAATTAGTCCTTACAGGTAAGAAAGCTACTGACAAGATTTACTACCGTCATTCTGATTACCCAGGTGGTTTGAAGTCAATTAGTGCTGGCGAATTACTTGCACAGAGCCCAAAGAAGCTTGTTGAAAAGTCTGTTAAGGGAATGCTGCCAAAGAATTCTCTTGGTCATGATCAACTTCTTAAGTTACATGTTTATGCAGGTGCAGAACATGAACACCAAGCTCAACAACCAGTATTATTAGACATTAACAAATTAATCTAGGAGGACAATTATAGTGGCTCAAACAGTTGCATATACAGGCACAGGCCGGCGCAAGAGCTCAGTAGCTCGCGTACGTCTGGTTCCTGGTAAAGGTCAAATTACAGTTAACAAAAAAGATGTTGCAGATTACATTCCTTCATCTTTGGCTATTCAAGATTTGAAACAACCATTAGATATCACTGAAACAGAAGGTCAATACGACATCTTCGTTAACGTTAACGGTGGTGGTTTCACTGGACAAGCCGGCGCAATCCGTCACGGTATTGCTCGTGCCTTACTTCAAGTAGATCCAGATTTCCGTGGAGCTCTTAAACGTGCAGGTATGCTGACACGTGATTCACGGATGAAGGAAAGAAAGAAGCCAGGCCTGAAGAAGGCTCGTAAAGCTTCACAATTCTCAAAACGTTAATATTTACGTTCAAGAATGTTTTTATATCAACGTTTTCGAGATTTCAGTTGGTCACCTATGGTCACAATGCTATAGGGATTCCAATAGATTTAAAGCATTCGCATCTTGCGAGTGCTTTTTTTCTGGCAGTAATTCCAGATAATATTTTTCAGTAGTTAAGATTGAATCATGTCCTAATCTACGACTAACATAAGATAAAGGTATATTATTACTAAATAAAAAAGAAGCGTGTGAACTGAACCCCTTAAGTTGTTTTTCTCCAACTTAAGGGGTTCACTTAATATTGTCTTATTTAGAAATTTTTTAGTTATTACTTGTATTTTTATTTAATAGAGGTAGAATAAGCATCAGAAAATATTTAATATTCAAGAAGAATGAAAACATGAAAAGCGTATCTAAGAGTTTTGTGTCTTTAATGGCAGCTACAATGTTATTGACAGCAGGAGAAGAATGGTTTCTAATACTGTTAATGCTTCTACATTAAATTCGGCTGAAAGTAGCTTGAATAATAAGAATAGTGAAGATACTTGGCAGAATGTGAAGTTAATGAATGGAACTGAAATGCAAATTCTTCCAGATAATTCTTCAAAATTAAGTGGGAAGATTAAGTATAACGGTCAAATCTCTTCATATCACATCATTTCAAACAATGGTATATATACTATCTATTTGAATAATAAAGAAGTGTATTCAGTTGATGTAAATGATAGCCAGTTACCCACAACAAGTGTAGGCGGTTTTAGTCCGTTTATTAATTTTACATATGCAAATTGTAAGGTAGCATTTAAACATGCAGGTAGAAAGTATTATTACTTGACGACAGAGAAATATAGTGCAGATACATTAAGAAGATTAAAAGGAGCTACTAAGGATATTATTATTGGTTTACTTGGCTTTGTTCCTGTAGTTGGTCCCTATGTTTCTGGTGGTGGTTTAGCCTACACTGTTTATAATGATATTTTTGGAAAGAATCCGAAAAATAAATGGTATACGGTAAAGGAATATTGTACTAGAGGATATGAGTATTATGCGTGGAAAACTTATACCTATACTGATTCTCATAGAAAACATCTGCAATCTGTTAAATGGGAGTATAAAAAAGTACTATGAGAAAAATTTTGACTAGTAAAATTGCTAAAAGCATATTAGCGTTTATGTTTATATTTTTTACAGGTTGGTTTTCTGCAAGATTAGTACATACCGGAAAAGCTGAATCGACATATGACTATTTTATTTTAGGAGGATTTAGTCTAGTTTTAGGTGTTTTGGAACTATATCGATTAGTAAAAAGTAAGTAACCTAAAACTTCAAAATTTAAAGTAATAAAAACACTGTTAAATGATGACTGATTGATATCATGGTTTAACAGTGTTTTTATGTAAAAATAGAATTTTAGAAAACTAAATGACGCTTATTTAATAGTCTTCTTATTTTTATGATTCAGTAAGATAATCGACTTAAAATGGTCACAATTGGTCACAAAGTTTTCCAAGTAGAAGAATTTTGTTCCAGTTTTTTCCATATGATGTGCTAATTAATTAAAAATTGTATGGATTCAAATGGATTAACCTTGATAGTTAGGTAACTTTGTTCCTGTTACAATAACTTAAAATTCTCAAAACGTTAATATCCAGATTGGCGTTTTTAGACAAGATACTCACCGATTGGTGAGTATTTTTTTGTAGAAATTACCACAAAAATAGGTTGAGAAAACGACGTGATTTTCTCAACCAAATATAAATAATCACTGCAGGTAGCTCAGTGTAGCAGCACCCACTGCCTTGCTGACAATCAAGATAGCATCTTCGTTCATCAAAAAGTCGGGGCTGTGGTGCGGATGATTCAGACCATCTGCGGCTTGTGCACCAACGTAGATGAAGCTACTCGGCTTAGCTTGTGCGAAGTATGCGAAATCCTCCGAAGGATCTTGTGGACCCCGTTCAGGACGCCGGCGGCGAGCATTACCTTGGCACCGCCGGGTGAGACCTCTTCAGCTGTCTGTTGAATGATCCGGATGCTCCCCTTTAGAGTTGCTCCTTTAATTCGATTAACGAATTTGCGAGTACCATCATATATGCCGTGTGGGCATCGTGGCCACAGGCATGCATGACAACAGGATTCTGTGATTTGAAGGGGAGGTCATTATCTTCTTGAATGGCCAACGCATAGAAATCAGCACGTAAAGCAAGCTTTTTTCCGGGGTGGTCTCTATCAATATCGACTGCAAAGCCATAGCCTTCACCGAAGTCGGTGACCGTACAGTCCAAGTCTCGATAGAAAGCCTTGATGTATGCGGCCGTCTCTTTCTCTTGAAACGAGACTTCCGGGTGTTCGTGGAGGTGGCGCCGAATTGCGACCATCTCTTCCTCCGCAGCATCTAATTTACGCATTAATTCTGTTTGTACTGTCATTTTGCTTTCCTTTCCTTAAAATAAAAACGATTCCTACGATGTTTTGTAGTAACCGTTTGTGTCTTTGAAACTTCTGTAGCGCTAACCAATCTAATTGTAGGTCTTACGTTTTTAGTCTGTCAATGAATACGGAAATTCAGCAAGATTATCTGATCATTTAGTTACGACAACCTTACCAAGCATGTGGTTTGTTTCCACAAATCTGAGTGCCTCACGCAAGTTAACGGCGCTGATTGGGCTGAGCGTTTTGGTGACCGTACTTTTTATTTTTGCGGAATCTAGGAGATCAGCAATAATGTTGAGAATCTCGTGTTGGCTTTTCAGATCCGCAGTATTGTCTGACTGATTTTGCGATGACGCTTGAGGATGTTATAACTGAAATGGAAAAGTGGGGTAACCGCTACAACGCGGCCAATAGTGCAGCATCTTTGAAAGCGTGAATGTAATTTGGCTTTTTGACTTTGACGAATCCGATCGTGTTTATGATTCATGGAAAGTACTGACTACGCCAGTTTTTTTAAAATATTAAGCAAAGAATTAAATCACACTGTTACCAAACCGCAAAGTAGCACCGATGTTTTGGACCATGATACGCTAGGTATATAAGGTTACGAGATTACATTGTTAGCTTACTAAGGAGGTAACTTATGACAACAACTCTTACCCAGACTAATTTGAAATCGTTACTAGCTAAACTTGACCAAGGACCGTTTATCTCGCTTTATTTGCCAATCGAACAGACACGCCAAAGTACTAAAAACCGGTTGGTTCTGAAACAGCTACAAAAATCTGCGGCCGAGCAATTTACAGCCAACTATCCCGCATTAGACTGGGAGAAATTTGACCGCCAGTTAGACCAACTGCCTGATGATTTACTAGCGGCTGACAGTGATTTACCACAAAGCTTCGGGGTAATCGTGAGTGCCACTCAACAGGTTGTCTTGCCTTTGAAAATTGACGTTGAACCTCAAGTTAACGTGGCTGACTGGCCCAATTTACTACCATATATTGGGACGCAGCAATTGGCCGTGAATTTCGACCTGTTGACACTCAACCAGGACTCATTTGTGCTCTTTGAAGTAAGTGAGGGTGAAGTGCATGAGCTGGAGTTGCCAGGGGATGCACCGACGAACTTACAAAAGGCGTTGGGAACGGAATTAAGCGGTGGCGAGACAAACTTCCGCTCGTTCACGAACGGTCAGAGTGGCGGCGTCGGCGTTCACGGGCATAACACTTTGGACGCGGAGAAAGAGATTGACCACCGCAACTACTATCAAGCTGTGGCTGATTATCTGAATGGGCTGATTGCTGAGCGCAAAAGGGCTGTGATTCTCTTCGCCCTGCCAGAGAATCAGAGCCTCTTCCGGCAGATTAATAAGAATCCATATGTCTCTGAGCAGTTAAGTATCCAGAAATCGCCGTTAAATCTCAGTTTAACCCAGATGAAAAGTGAAATAGCACCGCTCCAGAAACAATGGCAGGCTGGGTTAGTAGCGATTTTGCAAGACAGGTACGATGCCGCACGCAGTCAGCAATTAGCGCTAAGCGATCGCACGGAAATCCTGGAAGCCGCTCGAATGGGTAGGATTGATACGCTATTGATTAACCGGAGTGAAGTCCTGACAGCTCCAAGCGACTGGCTGCTAGAACTGAGTGATCAGGTGCTCCAATATCAGGGAAGGGTGCGAATTCTCCCTGAAGATGATTATCCTGCCACAGAACCCGTGGTGGCAATCGCCCGTTATTAAGTAATCAGGGAAAGATCCTGTTTCAACCGGAATAGGCTGGTAGGGCGATATAAAAGTTAGACAAATTTAGAATATTAAACTGTTAAGGCATGATTTCGGCAATGAACCGGGCTCATGCCTTTAATTTCATAACCATTAATGTTAGTAAGCCTGTATGCTATAATCAGTTAAAAATGAATTGAGGCGCGAAAGATGAATGCAGACTAGTTCCTGTTAGACTTTGACCCAGATCAAAAGGCGGTCCTCGAGCCTCGGACGGAGAAACTCCCGTTTAAATTTCAGCGACGATTATTATTTGCATTCGTTGAACGTGAGGATGTTGAGCATTTCCTGGAGCAGGTCCCCCACGTAATTGCAGGCAAATTTGAGACCATCTCATTTAGCCCAAATGTCTACGAAGTTGATTATCACGGTGAGAAATTCACACTGTGCCAAGCACCACTGGGTGCGCCGGCAGCGACACAATTGCTAGATTGGCTTATTTCCTACGGCGTAGAGCAGGTTCTGGCTTTTGGTAACGCAGGTGCACTCATTGATTTACCAGAGAATGCCATGTTGATCTCCATAAGGGCACTTCGTGATGAGGGGACCTCGTTTCATTACATAAAACCCGGTCAGTTTGTTGATTTACAGTCGGCTTTCCTGGATCAAATTGAAGATATTCTGAATGAGCTTGGCCAGACATATGCGGAAATTACGACCTGGACCACGGATGGTTTCTTCAGAGAGACACCAAGAAAGGTGAAGGAATTTCGGCAGCTGGGTGCGGCGATGGTCGAAATGGAATGTGCTGGGATGGCTGCATGTGCGCAATTTAGAAAGATTGACTTTGCCCCAATTCTCTTCGCGGCGGACTCTTTGGCGGACGTTTTGCATTATGATTATCGTAGCTGGGGTGCACAAGCCCATCGACTAGGCCTAGGAATTGGTGCACAAGTGTTAGCTAAACTATAACAAAGTGTGTTAATATTGCCGTGACCCACTGAGTTAATCCCTAGCTTAGGCTTGCGCCTTTCTCCGCGCACGCATTTCTTGATCGAGCCGCTTTTGCGCACTCTTTGCACCGCGTAGGAGATCATGCTCTTTTTTTCTGTCCGAATATTTGCCAAATAAATTATCCAGATTATAGCCGGCAGGGTACAGTTCTGTAGCCGGTGTGATCAACTCGATGCGCTTCTTCAGCACCTCTTTAATTTCATCATCTTGAGAGATTAGAAGCGTGTCTTGCATCTCATCTTCATCCTTGAAAATCAAAGCTGGCGTATGATTGGTCTTCACGAGCACGCGGTCACCGCGTTTAAATAGGGGACGTGTGTTCTTTTTTAGTGTACTTTTTTGCGTGATATTTTTAAATTCAATCTTGTCTAACTGATAATCAGCGTGATTGATGTAGTGCGCAGCACGCTGCACAACAGCGGGAGTGATCTGCATCTTCCGGGCGATCCATAAAGCCTGGCTGGCGCCAACTTGCCCCAACTGCAGTTGGTATTTCGGCGTTAAGGTCTCATTATCAAAGGCCATCGCTGCGGGAATAAAGTCCGCGTGGCGCTCGGCAAAGTTCTTGATTTCAGCATAGTGGGTGGTAGCAACGATTAGCCCGCCCATGCGATACAAGGACTCCATCACGGCAATTGCGAGAGCAGCACCTTCTCCTGGCTCCGTGCCACTCCCAAGCTCATCCAGCAGAATCAGCGTGTTTCGTCCTGTGTGCCGGAGAATTGTGGCAATCTGGGCCACGTGAGCGGAGAACGTGCTCAACTCATTCGGAGTGAGAATGAGGCCCTTGGCGATTTTTTTGAAAAGCGCATCGATCCTCGTAATCCCCATGAAGGGCACGTGCTGCCCGCTGTCTAAGATGAAACGAGCCTCCTTAGTTTCTTGTTGCCAATTGCTAACAGTGGCCAGGTTAGACGACGGCAAAGTCGCATCAAGCCTTTCCTTTGTGTGATTTCCCAGCACGTAGTGGGCAACCTGTTCTCTAATTTGGTCGAATTGAATTTTATTAAGCATTGCGGTATTCATGTAGTGGTATTCTCCTGTAAAAAAGGTACCTGAGCACACAAAAAAGGTAGCAAGCTACCTTTAATTAATTGTTGCTTTTGCAGAGGTATCCTGTGGGCACACCAAACAAACTGACGATCAAGCATCAATTTGTCTAGCTATTCAACTAATTGGTTAGTTGTTTAACCCGCTCATAAGGCAATACTCCGATGTGAATAATATTAATTGAACTTACTATAGCAAAAAGATTACGAATAAACAATCGAAAAGTTTGATTTGAATCAATTTTATACGTGGGTGGCCCGTGTATTATGGACTATATAGAAAATGAAAGGACGGGATTAATATGAACATGACCAAATTTATTGCGGAGGAATTTCCAAAGTTAGAATTTTTTACCAAATAGATTGTGAAGGTCCACGGGCAACGGCACCCTGAATTAGCCCAGGTCCGTGCTCTATTTGTCCAGCTGAGGGATAAGGCCTTGGCCGGAAACTTTGACTTCTCGTCTGAGCTGAGTCAAATGGAGTCAGTCACCAATCATTATGCAGTGCCACAGGATGCTTGCGAGGCCTACCAGGCTACTTACGAGCTCCTTGATTACCTTGATCATAATAGTGCGGTGGTTGATTAGGACACCACTGGGGGTATTTGCGACTCGAAAATTTGACGAATTAATTGTAGCATGCTAATATTCTTCTAAAGATACACTTACTTAATGTGAGGAAAATATTTGGAGGAATGAACATGCGTGTGAATATACTATTTGAGGCGCCAGAAACTGGTGAAAGACTTTACCTGACCACAAAGAATAAACGAAACCAGCCAGAACGATTGGAGTTGATGAAGTACTCCCAGAAACTGCGTCGGAAAACTCTTTTTCGTGAAGTTAAATAGTTAGGCTACCCCGGCTGATTTCAGCTGGGGTTTTTGTCTAGTATGCTAATTGTCATTGGTGGAGGAGGATGACGATGAAAGTTTCAATTATTGGTGCTGGTCCGCGGGGAATCGCTACTCTAACGAGAATTGTGGCTTGGTACGAAAGAGAACACGAAGAGAATGAAGCGATAGCCGAGTTAGAGGTGCGCTTGTTCGATCAATTTCCTATTGGTGGGCATATTTGGCGGATTGACCAACCCACAGAGTTGATTATGAACACGCCAACTGCCCATACGACACTCTATACTGACGAGACCGTACAAATGCACGGTCCGCTTAGAACTGGACCGACTCTGTATGAGTGGCTGCGTGACTTTGCCCCTGACTTTATTTCGGAGCAGGGTGAACCTGACGCGGCGGATTTAATTGCTGTTGCCAGGCGCCTGGGACCAAATGATTATGCCCCACGGCGGCTCTATGGTGTTTATCAAAGGTTCGTTTTCAAACAACTGCAGCAGCATCTTCCAGCAGGAGTTAAACTAACGTTCGTCCAGGACTTGGTTCAGGACTTGGTACCACTGAACCCGGGGTTTCGGGTAGTTACGAGTGAGGGCAGCTTCGAGGCAGATAACGTCATTGTCGCCTCAGGCCATTTCACAAACCAGGCGACGATTGACCAACAAGAGCTGATTGATTTTGCAGCTAAAAGCAATGTGACTTACCTGCCGCCAATGTTCCCTGGCGATGCTGACTTGAGTGTGATTCAACCACAAGAGAATGTCTTTGTCCGTGGGCTAGGGCTCAGCTTCTATGACTACATGGCGGAGTTAACCATCGGGCGTGGCGGCTGGTTTGAGCCGGTGGGCAACAAGTTGCACTATCATGTTTCTGGGAGTGAGCCACACATCATTGCGGGCTCCAGAAGGGGCTTTCCGTATTACCCGAAGCCAAACAATGAGAAAGGTTATGGTGAGAAAATCAGACCAAGTTTTGTCACCAAGGAAAAGCTGACGCAGTTGGGTGAGGCCGGTGAGTTAACGGGTAATGTTCTGTTTGGTCTGATGAAAAGAGAAATCGAGCTGGTCTATTACTCGTTATTGCTCCACCAGAAAGATCGGGAAGCAGAAATTGCCGACTTTAGAACGCAATATCAGGCGACTACTGACCCTGCCGTTCTCATTGACCGGCTGTTTGATCGAGCAGAACAATTAGATCTAGATTTCGTCTTCAATCCTGAGCAACGAGCGCTCGCGAGCACAAATTATCAGGATTTTGTGGTCGAGTTCTTGCAGCAGCTTATTAAGGATGCGACTGCGGGAAATAAGCATGGTCCAATCACGGGTGCACTGGAGGCCTTCAAGGATCTGCGCGACCAAATTCGTTTCGTGGTTGAACAGGGATACCTTTCAAACGATGAGTACCTCGATTTCTTGATTAGAAAATATACCCCATTACAGAATTTCATTGCGACAGGACCACCAGTATTGCGACTGAAACAGCTAGTTGCTTTAATCAAGGTGGGGATTGTGGAGTTGGTGCCAGCCGGGATGCAGGTGCGCCCAGTTAATGACCATTTCGAAGCGATTAGTAAGCGTAAGCCACAGTTCCAATATGAAGCACGGTACTTGGTGGACGCCCGGATTCCGGTCAATGACAACGAGGTGACAGCAAATCCGTTGATCAAAAAGTTGTTGGAGCGGGGATTAGCTTCACTTGACGCCCGTCAGCTTGCTGATGGCACTAGTTTTTTGACTCGGGCAATTAATGTTGAACAACAGACGGACCGGTTAATCACGGCAGACAAAGAAGTGGTAGCTAATCTTTATCTCTGGGGTGTGCCAACTGAGGGGAAGCACTGGTTCACAAATGTCAGTTTCCGCCCGGGTGTGAACGATAATAGCCTGATTACGGCGGACCGGATTGCCGAGGCCATTTTCAGCCCGTCAATGCTTGTAGAAACACCATTAGCAGTCTAATAAATTCTAGTTACCCGTCAATTTGACGGGTATTTTACTAGTCATAATATAATAAATAAAATCTTCATCGTTTTTTCGCAAAAAAAGTATACAATGTTATGTAGTATTGGTGGAAACTATAGTTGTTACTTGATGATAATAGCGAATGTGTTAGGCAGATGGTGAATGATGAACGCAAAAGAATTTTTTGAGCAGGCAAGACAAGTAAATGCCGTACCGCAAGATGCCGACCTGAACGACGCATGGGCATTCGGCGTTAACGCATCCGATTTGGCAAAATTGGTACTGCATGGAGTTAAAACGGCCACATCAAGTGGCTTTGAGATTTATGATGTGACGCATGAGTCCCTGCCAAAGGCAGGCACCTATGATGTACTGCTTGACGATGATCACAAGCCCGTTTGTATCATTCTAATTGATACCGTGGAGGTCGTGCCATTTAGTCATGTTAGTGCTGAGCACGCCTTCAAGGAGGGCGAAGGAGACCGGGCGCTTTTGAGTTGGCAGATCAATCACGCCAAATTCTTCCACCGAGATTATAAGAAACACAAGCTGGTTTTCAACCGGCACACTTCGCATGTTGTGCTCGAAACATTTCATGTTGTATTTCCCACCAAATAATTTAAGCATCATTAACGAGTAGTAGTGTCAGGTTCGTTAGTGATGCTTATTTTTTAGCCAACATAAGTAAACGGAGAAAAAGGCTCGGCGTCGTCAAACTAACAATGCGAAACTTTTTGCTTGCATACTCTAATAAAATGAATTATATTATTACTAACAAAAAGTAAGTAAATCAATTAACTGAAAAATGGAGAGCAAAATGACGAAATATGAATTTGGTTTAAATACGTTTGGTGATGTGGCGATAGATGATAAGACTGGCGAATCAATGACTTACGGTGAGTCTTTGCGCAATCTAGTCCAGGAGGCCAAGCTGGCCGATGAACTGGGGATTAATGTGATCGCGCTTGGTGAACATCACCGTGATGAATTCTCAGTTTCCAGTCCTGAAATTGTGTTAGCTGCGATGGCCCAGGAAACCAATAATATTCGTCTGGGGACGGCCGTAACGGTGCTCAGTTCTGACGATCCGGTCCGGGTGTATGAGCGTTTTGCCACGCTCGACGGCCTATCGAATGGGCGCACAGAAATCATGCTTGGTCGTGGTTCATTCACGGAATCCTACCCGCTCTTCGGTTATGACCTGGAGAATTACAATGAACTCTTTGAGGAAAAAGTCGCGCTGTGGGCTGAATTATTGAAGGGCGAACGTTTCAGCTGGAATGGTACATTGACCCAGAAGTTGACCGACGTGGAAATTTACCCGAAAGTCGACAAGGGACACCAGATTAGAACAACCGTTGGTGTTGGTGGTACGCCAGAGTCAATCGTGCGTGCGGTTCACTACGGTTTCCCAGTGATGTTGGCGATTATTGGTGGTCAACCAATTCGCTTCAAGCCATATGTTGATCTTTATAATCGTGCTGCTGAGCAGTTTAATCAACCAATCGAACCACTGGGGATGCACTCACACGGTGTGATTGCTGATACCGAAGAGGAGGCAATGGAGATTGGGTTTGAGTACATTAAGAAAGAGATGGATAAGATTGGAATCGACCGTGGCTGGGCACCGATGACTCGTGAACGTTTTGAGTTTGAAGTTGCCGAAGGGTCTTACTATGTCGGTACACCAGAAGTGGTTGCACAAAAAATTGCTAAGAACATGAAGGATCTCGGCATGAAACGCTTCGATCTCGTCTACGGTACTGGTGGTCAATTCCAATCTGATCGTGAGAAGACCATCAAGCTTTATGGTGAAGTTGTGATTCCTCGTGTGAAAGAATTACTAGGAGATGCAGAATAATGGCAAAACCAGTTATCGGAATTTTAGGAGCCGGAAAGCTCGGTACAACGCTAGCTCGGTTGGGTGACCAAGCAGGATATTATGTCCTAATTGCTAACTCTAAGCCGGCAAAGGAAAGTGCCTGGATTATCAATGCTGTTGCGCATAATGCACGGGTCGTAGATACAGCCGGTGTGTTAGCCGGTGCCGACACAATCATTCTGGCGCTGCCCTTGAGCAAGTATGACCGGTTAGAGAGCAACGCTCTCGATGGTAAGTTGGTTCTCGACGCAATGAATTATTGGTGGGAGGTTGACGGAACCATCAACCATGTCTCGAGTATCCACAAGTCATCTAGTGAAGTAATGCAGGATTATTTCAAGGGTGCCAAGATTGTGAAGGCCTTTAATCATATGGGTTACCATGACTTGGAGATTGAGGCTGATAGAAATCTGCGGGTCAAGAAGGTCATTGCATTTGCCACCGATCATCCAGAGGTAAGAGCAGAGGCAGCCAATATTATTAGCCAATTTGGCTTTGAGCCCTATGACTTAGGTGAACTACGGCACGGACAGATTCTTGAGCCGGGCAGTCCGCTGTTTGGCGCCGACCTACCCCTGGATGAGTTTACTGCGATGGTTAAGACACTGCCGGATACCAAACTCGGGCAGCGCATTATTGAGGCTCGTGGCGCACTGTAATAGATTTTTAGGAGAGATGGCAAATGAAGCAAGCGAATTTAGGAAGGGCCTATCGCGAATTGAAGAGTCCGAATAAAAAGACCAAGGGACGCGCGTTGAAGCTGATTAAGGAAGCACAACGGAAGCAGGCCAAAGGTAAATAATCAGTTAACTGAAACTGGCGTTATGCGAATCATAACGCCCTTTTTACGTTTAAATCCTGTCACGGAGCTGCCAAAGTGACTATACTAAAAGTGCATACTAAAAGTGTAGGAGGCAAAAAAATGAAAATAGCAATTGCTGGTGCAGGAGCGATGGGAAGTAGAATAGGCCTAATGCTTCATCGGGCCGGAAACGAGGTTATCTTGATTGACCGTTGGGCAGCTCACATCCAGATGATTAGAGATCATGGACTGAGGGCGAACTATAACGGTGAAGATATCGTCGAGCACATGCAGATATACTCACCCGAGGAAATTGACGCTAAACACGAGTCAGTTGACCTGATTGTTGCCTTGACGAAGTCGATGGGCCTGCGGGAAATGTTTGAAGAAATTAAGCCGATCATTACAGAGAATACGTATGTTCTTAGCCTGATGAACGGTTTGGGTCATGCCGAAGATTTAGCAGAGTTTGTGGATCGGGACCACATTATTCTGGGAGTCACGATGTGGACCGCTGCGATGGAGGGGCCAGGCAAAGTTAAGTTGTTTGGCACTGGCAACATCGAATTGCAGAATCTCGCGCCTGCGGGTGCCACGTTCACAAAAGACGTGGTCCAAATCTTTGATGATGCAGGTCTTAATGCAACATACAGTCAGAATGTGAAGTATTCTATCTGGCGTAAAGCTTGTGTCAACGGTACATTGAATGGCTTATGTACAATCCTTGATACAAATATTACGGGTGTGGGGACGACATCCACTGCTGCCGAAATGGTCCAAACAATCATTAATGAGTTCGCCTTAGTCGCCGCAAAAGAAGGGATAGAGCTTGATCAAACCGAGGTATACGAGCACATTACTGCAACGTACGATCCTGCTGGAATTGGGCTCCATTATCCGTCCATGTACCAGGATTTAATCAAGAATCAGCGATTAACCGAGATTGACTACATCAATGGTGCCGTCGCTGCCAAAGGAAAGAAGTACGGGATCAGTACGCCGTATTGTACCTTCCTCACGCAGTTAGTGCACGCGAAGGAAGAGATTCTGGGCGCAAAGTAGGAGACAGACGCAAAAAAGGCGTTACAGCAACTGGCAACATCGCCATCTTTGCTGTAACGTCTCTTTGTTTTTTAGCGGTTATTAGGTTCTGTGGCTAGAAGAGTCCCTCGACTTTGCCTTCTGCATCGATATGCATGTTTACTGCCGCCGGAGTGGCTGGTAGCCCAGGCATAGTGTAAATCGAACCGGTCAGCGCGACGATGAATCCTGCACCAATCTTCGGAATCAATTCACGTACAGTAACTTCGAAACCAGCTGGAGCACCAAGTTGTTGTGGATCGTCTGAGAAGGAGTATTGGGTCTTTGCGATACAGACGGGAAGGTTAGCCCATCCGTTGTCTGAAATGCGGCGTAACTGGCGCTTGGCCTGAGCCGACAAAACTATGCCGCTGCCGCCGTAGGTCTTGGTCACAACGGTCTGTAACTTAGATTCGATAGGGTCGTTATGGTCATATAACGGCTGGAAGGAGACGGGATTCGCGGTAGCAGAAACGACTGCATCTGCAAGGTCCAGTGTACCTGCACCACCCTTTGCCCAACTATTAGCAACCACAGCTGTCACGTTGATCTGCGCACATTCCTGTTTAATCAGCTCAAGTTCTGCCTGTGTATCGCTTGTGAAGCGATTGATTGCAACCACCGGTTGGTAACCATACTGCTGCATGTTGGCGATGTGCCGGAGGAGGTTTGGCATCCCTTTTCTCAGTGCTTCGAGGTCTTCGTTGGTTAGTTCTCCCAGCTTTTGCCCGCCGTTGTACTTTAAGGCACGCACCGTAGCGACCACTACGATGGCATCTGGAGTTCTACCAAGCACAGGTGTCTTGATGTCCAGAAACTTCTCTGCGCCAAGATCGGAGCCAAAGCCAGCTTCTGTTACGGTATAGTCACCTAATGTCAGTGCGGCCTTTGTTGCCAAAACGCTGTTACAGCCGTGCGCAATATTGGCAAATGGGCCGCCATGAATGATGGCGGGCGTATGGGCCAAGGTCTGAGCGAGGTTTGGCTTTAATGCCTCTTTTAGGAGGATCGTAATCGCGTCGGCAAAACCCAGGTCGGCAACACTCACGGGTTCTTGCTCCGTGGTGTAACCAACAATGATTCGGCCGACTCGTTGTTTCAAGTCGCTAATACTTGTCGCTAAGCACAAGACGGCCATCAACTCGCTCGCAGCGGTAATATCAAATCCTGCCTCACGCGGAATGCCATTTATTCTGCCACCCAGGCCAGTGATGATATTGCGGAGTGAGCGATCGTTGACGTCAATTGCCCGTTTCCAGATTATTTGTCGTGGATCAAGACCGATTTGATTATCTCGTTGAATGTAGTTATCAATCAGTGCGGCGAGCGTATTGTTAGCACTAGTGAGTGCATGAATATCGCCGGTGAAGTGGAGGTTTATTTCCTCCATGGGCATTACTTGGCTGTAGCCACCACCAGCAGCGCCACCTTTCATGCCCATAACGGGACCCATGGAGGGCTCTCTAATCGCAATCACCGTCTTTAGGCCACGGAGATTGAGTGCATCACCCAGGCCAACCATGACCGTTGATTTACCTTCACCGGCCGGTGTTGGGTTAATAGATGTTACGAGGATTAATTTGTGCTTTGTCGGTGCCTTGTCCGCAATCACGTCTAAGTTGAGCTTCGCCTTATATTTACCATACTGCTCAAAGTCGTCTGGATTAAGCCCCAGGTTGGCGGCGACTTTCGTAATGGGCCACATCATGGCTTTCTGGGCAATTTCTAAATCATTCATTGTGGCGGTTACTCCTTCTTCCAAAATAAAAAGCCAGATCAGATGGCTTTCAGTGTTTTATCCTCTTGGCTAGAAATCCGCCAATAAAGCTTGTTTAAAGTTCGTGAATTCCTGCTCGTTCACTACACCAGTATTGATGTATTTGTGGACAGTAGAGATGGCTTCTAGCACCTCGTCGGTATCGCGATCTAAATCATAATTTTCCGGTGCAAGAAACTTGGTTTTCAGGTGGGCAAATTCCGGCGCCGTCAGAATGCCGTTCTCTTTCAGCTCATTAAATGATGCCAATGCTTCAAGGTTCTCTTCAAGTGAATCTGTTGGTTCCAAGTGCTCAGCAAGTCGATCTGATTTAATCTTATTGAATTCGGCTTCAGTTAGAATCCCTTCGTCAAACAAGCGACGTGCTTCCTTTATTTGGTCGAAGCCTTCATCATCGAAATCGTGCCCCGTATTAAAGTGAATATGCTTTGAATTGAAAATACTTACCATAACTTACCTCCCCATTCTCCCTGTCAGATGAAAATTAAATTTAAAATTAGTATAGCATGAAATCGATGTAAGATTGTATTTTTAAATTGAAAACGTTTACCAATAACGCTTTCCTTATTCGCCTGATATAATTAAGGCAAATGAGGAAGAAGATGGTGTTCAGCATGAGTAAGCAAATGTCCATGAGCGATTTTTACGAAAATATTTTTCCGAGCAATCCCCCAATAGTTGATGTCCGTGAGGCACCGGAGTTCAATTCTGGTCATATTCCGGGCTCAATTAACATTCCAATTCGTGATATTGTCACGTACTTGGGGAGAATAGATTCAGAGCAAACATATTATTTTGTCGCACACACTGACCATCGTTCACAAGTGGTGACGGCGTTCTTAGCTAGTCAAGAGTTTGACGTGGTTGAACTAGTTGGCGGTATTAAGGCTTGGCCAGGTCAGTTAGAGCAATAATTCACAAAAGATAATTGACAAGCACTGCAAATCCCTGTTTAATAATGGTTAGAGATAACTGTTGGGGGGAAATCTTTGTGGTTGAGTCAATTTCTAGTGCAGAATTTTTACTTTTATTGCAGCAAGGCTCGGTCAACGTCCTTGATGTCCGCGAGGAAGACGAGTATCAACAACACCATATTCCAAACGCCATTAACTTTCCTGTGAGTGAAATGGGTGCTCGCGTTGATGAATTAGACCAAAACGAGTTGTACTACGTTATTTGTCGTTCTGGTAGTCGGTCCTTTACCGCAACGGAATTTCTGGCACAACTACACTTTAATGTGATTAACGTTTTAGGTGGCATGAACCAGATTGCAAATGAAGTTGCATAATTAAACATGAATTAATCAGCAAAGACCTACGGGTCTTTTTTTTGCGCTCAAGTGGGGGCACATAATTGACAACTTATCTACTTCACGATACTATATAGTGGTACTTAACAGCACAATATAGTTAAATATCTGACGGGTGGTGTACTAATTGGAAGGAATGACCGAGATTCTAAAGGGCATACTAGAAGGTGTTCTATTACAGACAATCAAGAATAAGAAGGCAACCTATGGCTACGAAATTACCAGTTATCTGGTAAGCCTCGGCTTTGATAACCTGGTGGAGGGAACAGTATACACTGTTCTACTTAGGTTAGAGAAAAAGGGACTCGTGACCATTGAGAAGAAAAAGTCGGATCAGGGACCAATGCGTAAATTCTACTCATTGAATGAGGCTGGAAAGGCATATTTAGATGATTTCTGGGTGAAGTGGGATTTTATTGGTACTAAATTGACACAACTGAGGGAGACACATTAATGGAGAATATTTTAAAGAAGTTGGTCGGAGATAAGAAGGAATATAGTGAATACAAGGCGAGATTGGCCAAGTTACCCCATGATTACGCGGTGGCTTATGCAGCTATTGAGCGCTATATTTACAATTTCGCAGCAGGTGATGGTATTATGACGGTAATCTATGATGGTTTAGGAATTTTCGAACAAGCTGCAGCGGACAATGTGCCACTGAAGGATGTCGTTGGCGAAGATTCGGTTGAATTTGCGACCGAATTAGTGAATAATTACCCCGAACAGATGTGGATTGTCAAGCAACAGAATAAGTTGAGAAGAACCATTAAAGAGCTTGAATAGGGTAAATAATACCGCTTAAGAAACGGGGTACTAACGATGGACTTATACAGCCTAACTGACTCACCGCTTGGCACACTGTTACTCCGCAGTGACGGTGAGAATCTGACCGGGATTGATTTCCTGACGAAAGAACTTTTGAGTAAGATTGAACAAACTGCGCACTTAGATGCTAATAACGAACTATTATCCCGAACTAAGGACTGGCTAACAGATTATTTCGCTGGCTTAGAACCGGATGTTTCTGTTCTGAGGACTAGGACAACAGGCAGCGAGTTTGCCAAAGTTGTGTGGTCCGAGATCAGTCAGATTCCTTATGGACAAACAACCACTTATCGGGATATCGCGGTCAAATGCGCCAAACGCCTGGGTCAAAAGTCGATGAGCTCACAGGCGGTAGGTGGAGCAATAGGAAGAAATCCACTTGTCATCCTAGTTCCCTGTCACCGGGTGCTGGGCCAAAATAGGCAACTTACCGGCTATAGTGGTGGGCTAGACAGGAAAGTTAAACTGTTAGAGCATGAGGGAGTAGCTGTTGCTAATTTAAAGTATCCAAAGAGGTAATTTTAACTAAACAATAATTGTGGAAGGGTTGTGTGAAAATGCGAACTAAGGCTGAGATGAGACAACTGATCTTTGCTGTGGCGGAGAAGCTTGGTGTTGTGCGGGCGATTGCTGCCAATGGCTCACGGGTCTATAAGGCAAGAAGTGATGAATTTACCGATTTCGACATCATTTATGTGGTGCCAGATGATCAGATGCAACATTTAATTGATGAGCGTGGTTGGCTTGATGAATTTGGGGAACGAATTGTAATGCAGACCCCGATGGATCTTACCCCAAGACCAATCGATTATACGAAGAGATTTAACTTCTTAATGCTGTTCACTGATGGCAATCGACTGGATTTGGGTCTGGTACCAGAATCTGAGATTGGTGCCTGGGCTAAAGCTGATCCAATTGCACAGGTGCTGTTTGATCCCGCACACATATTAGCCGGATTAGAGTTGGTCCAAGATGATCGGCGCTACTTCCGCAAGAAACCGTCCCAGGGCTTCTTCTTCCGGCGAACCAATGAATTCTGGTGGATTGGTCCGTACGTCGTTAAGGGAATATTGCGCAATCAATTTTTTTACGCCGTAGACCATTACTTCGACGGAATTCTGGGTGAGTACCTCATGCAGGTCGAATGGCGAGTAGCCTTCGAGCACGATTTCCAGGTTAACCTCGGCAAGAACGTGGGCGATCTCTTTTCGTACCTGACTGTAGCCGAGCAGGATGAGTTGCGGCGCTTTAGCAACATGTCGAGTCTAGAGACGGTGGCGCAGAATATGGTAGAGATCCAGGAACAGTACCAGGCCCTGGCAATCCAGAATGCACAACAAATCGGTTTGGACTATGATCCTACTTCTGGTGAGCGCGTGATGGAATATACTAATACTAAACTAAAGAAGATATTGGAGAATTAATTGTGACGAAAATTTATTTTGCAAACGGTCTTTTTTCTGAGCAAGAAGCCCGTTATAACGCCTATATGGTCGAACAGATTAGAAATGAATATCCTAATGTAGAGGTCTACTTACCCCAGGAGAACGCCAGTATCAATGACAAGAACGCTTATGCAGACAGCATCGCTATCGCAAAAGGTGATACGAACGAGTTAGTAGCCAGTGATTTGGTGGTAGCGGTTCTGGACGGAGTAGGGCTTGATGCCGGTGTGGCGGCTGAGATTGGGCTAGCTTTCGGCAAAAACATCCCGGTGGTCGGTCTCTACACGGACTCACGGCAACAGGGGGCAACGAATCAGGCTAAGCTAGAGGCGTTACAGGAGGTAGCAGAGAGTCAGTTTGCATACATCAACCTCTTTGTGATTGGCTTAATCAAACAAAACGGTCAAGTATACAGTAGCAGCAAGGATTTAGTCTCTGGCTTACGGGATTATCTTAAATAAATTTTCCGGACGGTCAAAACCTGTTAGATTAACAAAATCTAACAGGTTTTTTTAAGTGCTTTGGCAGAATTTGGTTATTAAATAGTTGCCTTCGTGTGTGCCATAGCACAGAAAAATTATTTTTTAAAGTCTTGAATTACACCTTATATAGTATAGAATTGAATTATGCACCACAAAATATAGTAGATTAACCAAGGAGCAAGAGTTATGGACTATACGAACCTCAATACGATTATTACACAAAATTTTCCTGAAATTACGCTAATTACGCCAGATATGCACATGACTTTTACCGGCATTGCGCGCCTAATTATGCTCGACAGGTATACCTATAAAGATCCTAGTAACAGCACGTTAGCTGTAGGTGATCTGGTCGTGCTTACCGTGAAGGATGATCCCAATTACCCCACGCGTGGTATTGGTAACGTGACCGAGATTAATGGTGAGATCGTCCAGATATTGGTCGAGGAAGAATTCCGTGGCGTACTAGATGAGGCTGATGGCATTGTGACCCGTCGTAAAACGGAGATTGAGAAACCACTAGAGTTATTCTACGAACAAGTTGCTAAGCGGGTAGCCACAGGAATTGCTCACAGTGCAGCAGCTAGTGATGAAGCCCAGCTCGAAAAAGATTTCTACCATGAACTCGTGCACCAGAACTTTATTCCTGCCGGTCGAGTTATCTACGGGGCGGGGACAAACTCTGAGGTGACCTACTTTAATTGCTACGTGATGCCGTTCATCCAGGACTCACGTGGTGGGCTAGCCAAGCACAGACAGGAAGTAATGGAAATCATGAGTCGCGGTGGCGGTGTCGGGACGAATGGTTCAACGTTGCGGCCAAAGGCTGCAGTGGTCCATGGTGTCAATGGTAAATCCTCCGGGGCTATTTCCTGGCTGAATGACCTGGCCAACTTAACTCACTTGGTTGAACAGGGCGGATCTCGTCGTGGGGCCCAGATGATCATGTTGGCCGACTGGCACCCAGACATCTTCGAATTTATTTTAGCCAAAATCCAAAATCCGTCAGTATTGCAGTACTTGATTAACAACAGTAAGAGCAAGTTGGTCCGGCGACTAGCGAGTGAAAAGCTAGACTTCAAGCCACTCTCTTCTGATGAGCAAGCCTTCTACCAAGAGGCAATTGAGCATACTGAAGAGAGTCAGTTCAAACACGAGATTGAGGAGAAGCTCCGTCTAGGTGGTAGCTATTCCGTTCAAAATGCTGACTTCTTGACCGGAGCAAATATTTCGGTTTGTTTAACGAAGGAATTCATGGAGGCTGTTAAAACTGATGGCAACTATGAACTAAGATTTCCAGACGTCGATAACTACGATGAAGCGGAGATGGCCATCTATGACGAGCAGTGGCAGGATGTCGGTGATGTGCGTGAATGGGAAAAAATGGGTCACGCCGTCAAAACCTACAGAACAATTAAAGCTCGTGAACTTTGGGATTTGATTACTTTTTGTGCAACCTACTCTGCTGAACCCGGAATTTTCTTCATCGATAACGCAAACGAGATGACGAATGCAACTGCTTACGGTCAAAAGGTTGTAGCTACCAACCCTTGTGGTGAGCAGCCACTGACCCCATATGCAGTCTGCAACCTGGCTTCCTTGAACCTAGCTAATTTCGTGAATAAAGAAACTAAGACTGTGGATGAAGAGAAGCTGAAACGGGTTGTGCGTCACGCCGTGCAATTCCAGGATCTCGTTATTGATGCTACGCCATACTTTTTCGACAAAAACGAGCGGCAAGCTAAGGGAGAACGACGGATTGGCATGGGCATCATGGGTCTCGCAGACCTGTTGATTTACTGTGAGAAACGGTATGGTTCAGTTGAGGGTAACCAATTGATCGATCATCTGTTTGAAATTATCGCAACGACCGCTTACCGACAATCAATAGAGTTAGCTAAGACTAAAGGTAGTTTCCCATTCTTGGTTGGCCAAACTGCCGCAGAGACAGCAGCTTTACGGGAGAAATTTATCAATACCGGTTACATGAAGAAGATGCCTGAGGACATTCGCCAAGATGTCTTGAAGTATGGGATTAGAAATTCACACCTGTTAACGGTTGCTCCTACTGGCTCGACTGGGACTATGACCGGCGTCTCAACCGGTTTAGAGCCATACTACTCATTCTCATACTTCCGTTCAGGTCGTCTGGGCAAATTCATCGAAGTAAACGCTGCAATTGTTGATGAATACCTTGCAAGTCATCCGGGGACAACTAAGGAAAACTTACCTGATTTCTTCGTCTCGGCAATGGAGCTTTCTCCAAAGGAGCACGTTGACGTTCAATGTGTCATTCAGCGCTGGGTTGATAGTTCTATCTCGAAGACCGTCAACGCGCCAAGAGGCTACAGCGTGGAACAAGTTGCCCAGGTGTACCAAGACCTCTACGATGGTGGTGCAAAAGGGGGTACCGTCTACGTGGATGGTAGCCGTGATTCACAGGTGCTGACCCTCACTAATGAAGAAAACACGATGGATAACTTACTGGATGACGATGATACAAGTAAGGCTAAGACGACCGATGAACCTGTCAAGGCCGTTGAACAAGTTGAGCTACACGTAATTACCGATACGGACGACACAAAAGAACAGTGTGCCCCCACTGATGAAGAGCTCACAGGCCTGTTTACCGGCCGTGTCGAGGGTGTCGACGAAGGAAACATTTGTCCAATCTGCCACAAGGGAATTGTGGAGAAGATTGGTGGCTGTACCACGTGCACCAACTGTAAAGTACAATTGAAGTGCGGGCTGTAATACTAATATTAAGGAAATTTTTTAATGAAAAAACTGCTAAGAATTTTGGTTGTGGCGGTATTACCAATACTGCTCCTAGGAGTGGGCTGCAGCAATCAGGAGAAGTCAACAGACAATACACAAACTAAATCAAGTTCTGTCGCGAACCAAACGGCAACAATTAAGGTGTTTGATCGAACCAACAACAAGGTGCTAGGCAACAAGAAGGTGTCGTTCAAAAAGGGCGAGTCAGTTTTAGCCGCCTTGAAGAAGAGCTATCGGGTGACCGAAAGTAAGGGATTCGTCTCGGCGATCAATGGTGTAGAACAAGACGACCAAGCTGGCGCTTACTGGACCTTCACGGTAAATGGTCAGGATGCCACAAAGGGTGCAGGCGAGATCCAGCTTGCACCAAAGGACAAGGTTGTCTTCAAGCTGAGCACATACGAAAAATAAGGTGACGATATTTCATTTAAGCCATTCAAATTGCCTCTGTGAGGAGGTTAAACTTGAATGGCTTTTTTTCTATTAGGCAAAAGGTGAACAGATGTTTGGTTAATGCGGTATAATTATTGGTAGTAAATTTAGCTAAACTAAGTTGCACAAGAACAGGCGGTTATCATGAAACAAGAATCACTTTTTGCAAACCAAGTAGACAATACGCCACTCGCGAGTCGGGTGAGACCGCAAACGCTGGCGCAATTTGTCGGTCAGGACCATTTGCTTGGTCCCGGCAAAATCCTGCGTGAAATCATCGAGAATGACCAGGTATCATCGATGATCTTCTGGGGGCCGCCAGGAGTCGGGAAGACCACTCTCGCCGAGATTATTGCCCGGACAACCAAATCGAATTTTTTGAGCTTTAGCGCCGTCGATAGTAGTATTAGTAAGATTAAAAAGATCATGCAACAGGCCGAGCTTGACCGGGAGATTGGGCAACAGACGATGGTTTTTGTTGATGAGATTCACCGTTTCAATAAGGCACAGCAGGATGCGTTCTTGCCCTATGTCGAGCGAGGCAGCATTATTTTGATTGGGGCAACGACCGAGAACCCTTCGTTTGAGGTGAACTCGGCCTTATTATCACGCTGCAAGGTTTTCGTACTGAAGGCATTGACGACTGCTGCAATCAGCCAGCTGCTGCAAAATGCGCTCACCAATCCTGCTGGATTTTTGAAACAGCATGTCAAGATCGGTGCTGCGGAACTTCATTCCATTGCAAATTTCGCCGATGGGGATGCAAGGATGGCCCTCAACACGCTGGAAATGGCCGTCTTGAACGGTGAGAAGAATGGCTCTGAGATTACGGTGACCACGTCCAGCCTGGCCCAACTAATTACCCGTAAATTTGTCCTGTACGACAAGAACGGTGAAGAGCACTACAACATTATCTCGGCTCTGCATAAATCAATGCGCAATAGTGACGTAGATGCTTCGATCTACTGGCTACTACGGATGCTTGAAGGTGGCGAGGATCCGCTTTATATCGCCCGCCGCATTGTCCGCTTTGCAGCGGAAGACATTGGCTTAGCAGACACTAACGCGCTGAACGTAGCCATAAACGTTTTTCAGGCTTGTCAGTTTCTGGGGATGCCTGAGTGCGATGTCCATCTGGTAGAGGCGGTGACTTATATGGCGCTTGCGCCGAAGTCTAATGCGGTTTATGCGGCCAAGAATGCTGCGGCAAAGGACGTCAAGCAGACTGCGAATGATCCGGTTCCTTTGCAGATTAGAAATGCACCAACGAAGTTGATGAAGGATCTAGGCTATGGTAAAGATTACGAATACGCCCATGCAACTAAGGATAAGTTAACGACGATGGACACAATGCCGGAATCGGTCGCCGGTCACGAGTATTATTTACCGACAATCGAGGGCCAAGAGGTGCGGTTTAAGGCACGTCTAGAACAGATTAAGGAGTGGCATCGGGCACACCAAGAATAGAAAAATCAGGCTGACAATCTCTGTTCAAGAGTGTTGGCCTAATTTTTATTGTGCCAATTTTCAGCTGATGCGGATCTATTCTAATTGATCGTCTGAAATACCCAGCGCCTGCATCATCTTTTCATTTTTAATAATTGTGATGTCTTTTGGCTGTTCGACTGGGAGATCAGAAACCTGCTGGCCCTTGATGATTTTGATGGCTAACTTAGCCGTTTGGCGGCCAAGTTTCTCATAATCTAGTCCCTCGTTAGCAACACCACCATCCCGCACCATGGTACTTGCACCAGGAATAACTGGGACCTTAGTCTTTCTTGAAATCTTACCCACTGTCACCATCGCGGCGGCCATCGTGTTGTCAGTTGGTAGGTAGATGGCGTCGACTTTCTTTGCCATCGAGCGTGTTGCCTGATCCACGTCGTTTGTCGTCGCCACGGTCAATTTCTTCACCTTAATTCCCAGCTGTTTCAGTTCCTTCTCAGCCTCTTTGACCTGCGTAAGCGAGTTTGATTCTGCAGCATTGTAGATAATCCCGACTGTTTGCGCTTTTGGCAGCAGATGGTGGAGAAATTTAATTTGCAGTTTCATGGAAACATTGTCCGTCACACCAGTGGCGTTCGTATCCGGCTGTTTGAGATTAGTGGTGAGGCCGGCTTCCTTTGGATCGGTGATAGCGGTGAAGACCATGGGCGTGTCTGGGTCCACTTTCTGGAGGGCCTGGGCCGCTGGTGTTGCAAGTGCCAAGTTGACGACGTTTTGGTCCTTCTTTAGTTTCTCACTCATTGTCCGTAGGTTACTCTGATCACCCTGGGCGTTCACATAATCAATCTTAATCTTCTTACCCTTGTAACCTGCTGCTGCGAGTTCTGCTTCAAAGCCTTTCCGCGCATCTGTTAAGGCCGTTTGGTCGATGAGTTGAAGAATGCCAATCTTGATTGGTTCGTTATCCTTAGCTGCCGTTTTCTTGCCACAACCAACGAAGCTAATTGCCAGTGCAGCCGTGAGAATTAGTCCGAGCATTAACTTGTTACTCTGCCGTGTTACTTTCTTGTCCCGCTTATTTATCATATTGTTTCCTCCAAAAATTTTTTAAGTGCGATTTCACTTTGACTGGTAGGTGATTTAGCAAACTAAAAAGGCCAGCCTGTGGACTTAAATTCCAAGTGGCTGGCCAATAATTTCTCGAGAAAATAAAAACCACATGGGATTTATGAGTCCATGTGGCGTAAATGCAACGTTAATAGTTCGCCTTCATGGATGCAATAGCGCGGTTGCGCGATTTGCACCCGATGATGCAAATCGCTATCCAAAGAAGTCGAAAAAGAAATTGGTATTTAATTGTAATTGAGCAGTACACAAATCTTGCATGTTCAATACTCCTAAATTTATTATCCCTTAACCATTTGCTGCCTTAATTCATTAAGTGGATGTTTCTAATATAGATGTTTCTAATATATTATTTTATAATTAAAATGTCAACAGGATTTTCCTAAATCGTTCATTTAGAATAATCCTTCTTGTACAGGTGTAACGCCATTAATGCGCCTAGGATAATCGAGATTGCTAAAATAATGAGAAAGCCATAACTACTTTTCTTAAACAGGAGGCCACCCGCATTCATGCCCCAGATGGTCCCAATCAGCGCGGGAACGGATAGCACTATCGAGAGTGAATCGAGGTATTTCATCAAATGATTGAGATTGTTGTTCATCATATCTGTGAATAAACCGCTGATATTCTCCATCAGACTAGTATAGACATCAACCATCTTCTTTGCCTGCCGATCACGGAGCTGAATGTCGTAAATCAGGCCTGCGTTATCGAGTTCTGCCACGAAATCGGTCTCTTCAAATAGTTCTTTCAGCGTGGAATGCTGGTTATTGAGTGTCTCCTGGAGGTATGTCATGTTGCGTTCAGCATCGATCATGCGAAAAAGCTCCTCATTCTTTGCGGTCGTCTTAGCGGAATTCTCCAGATCGTCAATAATCTTCTTACGTTCCTGTAGGTCCTTTAGAAAGTGGGTCGAAATCTGAAAGATACTCCACGCAACAAACTCGGTGTAATTCGTGATTTGGGGACCGAATTTCTCTAGGAGTCGTTCGAAGAAATCGGAGTTCTCACAGATATGTAGGATTAATAATTCGTCGGACTTGATAAATGAGAGGGGCTGTAGCCGTTCTTCAATCGAATGTTCCATGTTGGCGGACAAATCCATGAGGACGAGAGAAGTTGGGTTATTTAGCTTCGTTCCTTCGAGGTGCTCCAACCGTGTCACTTCTTCAGGCAGATTGGAACCCAGGAAGAGGTCGTTTGGGAGGTCATATTTTTCGATTAATTGATCCGTGTATTTCGGGTCGTGCTCCTCTTCTAAAAGGATTATGTTATGATCTTGCCCTTGTGCTTCTTTGAGTCCATTCTGGTCAACCTTGAAATATTTCAGCATTCAAAAAAACCTCCAGTGCATTTTATCTAATTCAAGCATGACAAAATGAGAAACTGAAGGCAATGATAACGTGTTAATAGAATCATGCAACTCAATTCTTGTTGAGTGCTGCAATTTTCTGGAGTAGAGTAGTGTTGTTGTTTAGGCGGGCAAATGCGCGAGCATCGCTGATATATTCCTGAATCAGATGCTGTGGCTGCTTAGTCGCAATGGCGTTTTGTGCCAGCTGGTAGATGATCCGTGCAAGATAATATGTGATGTGGTTGTCCGAACACGTATGGTACGCGTAGTTGAGGAGCGAGTTACTCGTATCGTAGTCCTGCTTTTGTGCATAGAAGACACCGCCGTTCAAGAGAATGCTGAGGATCTGAATTGCTGAGTGTGAATCATCAATATGCTTATGCATCACGCTGTCAAAGACGATGTTGAAATAATGCTCTGCCTTTTCGACGTCGTTCTTCTTCTCGTATATTTGACCACAGCCAGATAATGCGAGAAGGTAGTAAATGCTTGTATCGTCTATTTCTGGATCAGTTAAAATGGTGTTGAAGTAGAATAGGCTAGCCACTAGATCATGCTCGTCATATAGCGCCACACTACCCTTCAGATAATTGTAATGCCATTTTTCAGAAGCAGTGAGCTTCTCAGGTACGATTTGGCTGAGAATATTTCGAATTGCATCATAATCATAGGTAATGAGATTGAAATCAGCCTTGTCAAACAGTGCATCAACAGCGGTGACGGTGGCGTCCACCATTAAGTCGCTTAATGAGATGTTCATGCGGTCGCAGAGTTGCGTGATAATTCTAATTGATGGAATGCGGCCGAGGTTTTCGAACTTACTGAGGGTGGCCTGTGTACATATGCCCTGAGATAATTCCGTTTGTGATAGACCGAGTTTTTTACGAATACTAACAAATTTCTTAATATTAATCATCTTGAATACCATTCCTTATGACTACAGTATACTTGAAAAAAATTATTCATGCATTTCATTTAGAATATTATTCTATTTGTTTTCCGGAATATTCTAGTGAAGAAAAAAACGACACTGATATGTAATTAATCAGCATCGTCATTTCTAGTTTTTATGGGCTCATCTCTAGGATTGATACTATCTGGAACCAAAGTTCACCACACCCGAGAGGCTAGCAAAGTATAGCCCAAGTTGGGATGATTCAGTACCACCACCAGGTAAGGCTACTCCTGAACTGCCTCCTCCGCCAAGGTAGGCAATCATTGGTTCTGGTTTATCCGGTTTCTGATGCTTCTTGTCGGAGTTAGCAGGTATGGCAACTGCAGCTTGGGTTTTTGGTAGCTGAATTTTAACGATGGAGCTGGGACCGACCTGACTATTTCGACTGGATTCCTTAGACGGTACGTCTGGTGCCATCCTATCCGCCGATGTCGGTGTGGTTTGCGCAACATAATTTGGAGTACTTGTTGGACTGGAAACCAGATCCCGTTCTAGTACAGGTGTTGGTTGCGGATCAACGAGTGCTACTTTTGTTGGTGTTGTTACAGTTGCTGGATTATCTGGCTGAGTAATTGGCACTGCTGGAATCGTTGGTGCCACTGTCTCTGGTGGGTTCTCCGGAATAACCAATTCGGGTGGTTCAGCTGGCTCAGTCGGATCCACCGGTTTATCACCAGGGTTCTCGGATTCGCCAGGATTGCCATTACCGGTTTCTCCGTCTCATTATTTGCTTGCTTGTTGATGGTTACCCGAATGTTCTCAGGTGGTAGCTCGAGCAACGCACCATCTACTAGTTGATAATTCGAGGAAAAGCTGACCCAGAAGCCACCGAGTGAGCGTGTTTCTGTAACGTTGTTGACGAAATATTTCACGTATGGCAACGTCGGGAGCTCTACAGTAGGTAGTTTGGTCAAACGTAAGCCATTGATTCGACCAGAGTAGGGAATATACCTAGTTTGTTTGGTGGCTAAGTCACGTTCCTGTAAGCAGGCAATCTTGTAAGTGTCGAAGTTTTCGTTAATCTCTTGGTCCTGTGAGTCATAGAATTCGTAACTAAGGTTAGTGAGATAGTCTAACCAATCATTATCCATGTGGACAGTTTGGTGAACCACGGGGATGTAGACCACCTTCTGCTCGTTTCCCCACATAGGTAAAAATATGAGAGTAGAGCAACTTGTCTGCTAACACATAACCGTCTGGCACAACAGGGTCAAAGGAGACGAACCCAGTCGCAGCTGAGAGCGTCTTAGCCTGAGTATCAAGAAAGGCCTGCGTTTCCGGTGTCTTATGCGTATCCTTCTAAGGTAATTTTATTCTCTAAAGCGAGTCTTCGTAACGGCTTGGTCGTAGAAAAATTCGTATTTCAATACGGTAAATAAGGGTGATTTGTTGATGTACTTGAGACCTAGCTCTTGTAGTAATAACGTACTCAGCTTAAAGCCCTGAATGATTCCTTTTTGCGTTAAATCGATGTGTGTGTCTGTGGAGTGGCCAAGACTGATGAAGTCGGCATTCAGTTCGTTTAGCGATTGCTCGAGTTTATAGGGTGATCAATCTAGTTGACTGAATAAATGGTTCTGACTGACGGTCATACCTGGGTGATGAATAATTGTGCGAATAATTTGATATTTGAGGTGATCATCTTTCTCAAATAATAATGAATACTGCATGTCATCACCTTTCCTATAATAAATGTTGGTAGCATCCTATCTGCTTACTTATATTTTACATGATTAGGCAGTTAATGATAAAAAATTCATTATTATAGGATAATTAATGTTCAATCTATTGGGGTTCCGGATTTTTCGGAAAAATAAAAAAAGTAGGTACCCCAAAATCGATGACAAAAGGGTCAGAATAGAGTTTAATAATACTTGTAAAGATGCTCAGCCACATAATCTTTGCAACTAAGTTTGAACTTCTACCTTCTAGAGGAGTGTAGAATTCCATTTTTCTTATTTTATCTGTATAAATCAATTTGCTTCACAAGGGACCTTTAGCTAAAGCTGTTTTCCCAGCGAAGACGAACGTATCTTTCTCATTTGTATAATACTATTTATTATAGTTGCTCCTGCTGAAGGGAAGTAAATTGATCCGAAAAATCACGAGTTGATAACGCTTATTAGATTTTTGCTATGACGAGAGTGTGCGGTATTCCTGCAGTATATTTTGTTACATAACAAAAATAATTCTGATAATAACTTGTAGTGTTAAATCCGACGAAGAAGCAATTGCTCAAAACCGTGAATAATAAGGGATTTTCATCATTTCCGGTCCGACTATAAGTATAAATGTGTATCAATAAATAACAATGTAGTTTATTACATTTTATTGACAGGGCTTTTGATTTATCTAAACCATAAGTATAATATGTGTTAAATAGAAAGGGGTGTTGTTTATGTCAGAACTTAAAGTCGGAGAATTAGTTATTTGTCAACCAAACGGAGTGATGGAGAAGGAGTTTACTGGCCGTGTCCAGAAAATCTATGAGAACTCAGCCTTTGTCACCATCCTGGAATATGATAATTGTGATGATGAACACGCATATGATCTGGTTTATCGTACTGTGATTGCGAAGAAGAAAATGCAACGAGCAATTGATAAGTTCCGTCAAGCACACCGTTGTCCAGAAATTGATATTGAAGCTAGGGTAATTAGCTAGCTTCTTTTTTTCGTCCAGTTTGCTATACTGAGGTCGTAAGTAAAAAATAACGGCTGATAAAATAGCTAAGAAGGGGCGAACATGCACGATCGATTATCTAAAAAATTTCTCTGGGTTACTGTCTTTAATGTGGTAATCACGTTGGCCGAATTTATTGGTGGCGTTGTCTCTGGTTCCCTCGCACTTTTGTCAGATGCGGTCCATAATCTAGGAGATGTGGGGGCAATCCTACTGAGCTTCGTGTCCCACAGAATTTCTCAAAAGCACAAGAATAGCAAGAAGACGTTCGGTTATAAACGGGCGGAGATTCTTGCTGCCTTTACTAATGCAATCATCTTGCTCGTCATTTCCGGCTTCTTGATTGTCGAAGCTTTAAGAAGGTTCAGCGAGCCGGTGGAGATTGGTGGCAATGTGATGTTGGTAGTGTCCATCGTTGGACTACTAGGCAACTTTATTTCCATGGTCGTGATGCATGCCGACAGCAAACGCAATCTAAATGTTAAATCGACTTTTTTGCATATGTTATCAGATGCCGTTTCCTCAGTGGGGGTCATTGTTGCTGCAATCTTCATCAAGTTCTGGCATATTACATGGCTCGATCCTGCCATTACGATTCTGGTTGCGCTCATTGTATTACGTGAGGCAGTCAGAATAGTAGTTGAGAGTATTAACATATTGATGGAGTCTAATCCGGATATTGCGCTTGAAGCGGTTAAGGAGACGGTGTTAGCGGTTCCGGAAATCAAAAATATCCATCATGTGCACATTTGGCGCTTCAGTGGTGAGCAAATTATGATGGATGCGCATATCAATGTCGATTCTGCCATGACAGTTAGTGAGCTAGAAACAATCTATGACAAAGTTGCCGAGCAATTGTATAATAAGTTTACAATCAATCACGTCACATTGCAGGCTGAATGTCGGCGTGGTGCAGATGAACAGATGATAGAGATTGGTAAGAATGATTAGGAGGTAGCAGCAATGGCATTTGATTTCGATAAAATCAAAAATAAGATTACTGAGAGTGTAGAAGATGTGAAGAAGAGCGACACTTTCAAGAAGGTATCTGAAACGACGAAGGACGTCGCAGGGAAGGTGAAAGAAAAGGCCGAGAACATCGACACAGACAAGATTAAGGATAAATCACAAGATATCTACGAAGATACCAAGCGGACTATCAGGCGTGCTGGTGATGAGATTAGTGATCGTATTGATAAATTAAAACGCTAAACTATTATTGGATGAACTGATTTTCATCCTTTTTTTTGAGGGTAAAATAATGGATACATATATATTTGGCATTCTCTTCGTCGTTCTAATGAGCGTGGTCGACTTTTTCATGGCAATTAAGGCATTTAGAGACAACAGAACCCGCCACGGTGTATTGATGATGTTACTGGCTTTCGCATTCATGATTGGCGCAATTGTGTTGATTGTAATCAGGTAGGGCAAAATAAAACTCGAGTCCAATTTAAATGGATTCGAGTTTTTTTAATGTTGCCATGTTTGACAGGATTAATTATGCATTGAAGTCTTTGAGGTACTTAGAGAATGGTACTAAATCAGCGCTATCGTAAATCTCATTGAAGGCTTTGATTTCTTCTGCACTGAAGTTATCAGGATCTAGTTGGAGCTGTTCCACTGGCAGTGGGCGCTCATCTGCAATCTTAACATCAATTACGATCGGAATCTTTGTGTCCTTCGCAAATTTAAATGCCTCGTGTAGCTCGTCAACGTTGTGGACCGTGAAGCCCTTAGCACCAAGCGCAGTTCCAACTGCACCCCAGTCAGCGCCAGCGATATCTACACCATAATGGCTTTGTTTCGTGTCATCTTGTTCTGCCTTGATGAAGCCAAATGATTCGTTAGAAAGAATCACGTTGGTAATTGGTAAGTTGTACTTCACCTGGGTGATGATATCTTGTGCAACCATTGCGAAGCCGCCATCACCGGAGATTGAGAAGACTTGACGGTCGGGGTAACTGAGTTGGCCACCAATTGCTGCTGGCATTGCGTAGCCCATAGTTGCAAACCAACCGGAAGTAGTGAAGCTTTGTTTTGGATTCATGTCAAGGAAGCGGAGACCATCGATTGTTACATTACCGACGTCAACGGTAAAGATAGCGTCGTCTTTTGCAATCCGGTTAATCTCCTTAAAGATTGGCTCAACTCGTAGTGGGGTTATCGTGCTCTCGCCCATCTTCTTAACCCAAGCTTTCCAATTCTTATTATTCTCGATATTTGCTTTATACCAAGCAGATTCAGGCTGTTGCTCGCCTAACTCGATTAAACGCTGGAGCGACTTCTTAGCGTCTGCCATGATTGCCAAGTCCGTATGGTGTCTCTTACCAAACTTCGATGAATCAATATCAATCTGAATGAATTTGGCAGCTGGGTTGAAGAAGTACTGTGCAAATGGGAAGTCTGAACCAACGAAGAAGATCAGGTCCGTTTGGGGCAGCGCCTCAACAGCTGGTTTCGTAGCTACCCGGCCTGCGCTAGCCAGATAGGCAATATTTGAATCCGGTACGATGCCCTTTGCTGGTGCAGTTGATGTAATTGGTAGTGAATACATCTGCGCAAATTCTTGTACTTCAGTCGATGCGCGTTTTGCTCCTTGGCCAATATAAATTAAAGGCCGTTTTGCTGCCTTAATCATGTCCAGTACTTTATGGAGATCATCATCTTTTGGTGCTGGATAATTAACAGTGTAGTTTGCGGCGGTAGATTTAAACGTATCATCAATATCAACCCAGCCCATGCTGACAGGAATAACAACAACTGCAGGTCCCTTTTGCTCGTAGGCATGCTTGATGGCTTGGTCTACAACGTGTGGCAGTGATTCTGGCGTCATCACCGTTCTGTTGTAAACAGCGACATCACCAAACATTGGGACTTCGTCCATTTCTTGGAACCCATCGGTATTCATTGCCTGGGCGCCAACTTGGCCGACTAACGCTAACATTGGTACGTGATCCATCTTAGCGTCGTATAGACCCTGTAATAGGTGGGTTGCACCTGGTCCAGCAGTACCGATTGCCACACCGATTTGACCGGAGATCTTAGCATCACCGACAGCTGCTAATGCACCTACCTCCTCATGTCTCACTTGGATAAACTTGATTTTGTCTTGTTCTGAATGCAGTGCGTCCATGATGCTGTTGAATGAACCGCCAGGAATACCATAGACATGGTCGACACCCCAGTCCTCAAGGACCTTGACCATTGAAATACCTGATTTAATCTTCTCTGTCATCGTTATGACCTCCATCATTGAATATTCAAAAATTTTACTTACAACATTACTATACTTACAAAAAGTTAGTAATTCAAATATTTTGTCTACGTTTTCACGAAAAAGTTTTATTTAATAATCCACCGCTTACGCGTGGTATTTTTAGAGTATAATGAGAACAATTAATAAGCGAGGAGTAGATTGATGACTAAATTAAGCGAAGTGGAATACGTACGCCCCGACCTAGAATTGTTGAAAGAGCAGGTGACAGCTGAACTCACCAACTTCCAGAACGCCGGTGGATTTGCCAGCGCGAAACTAGCCGTGGAGAAGATTAATGGCTATTTTAGCGATGTGATTTCTTATCAGGAGCTAGCCAGCTTCCGTTATACAATCGACACACGTGACGAGTTCTACAGTCAGGAAAATGATTTCTGGAACACAAATTTTCCCCACGTTGAGGACTTACAGACTGCTTTTGCGAGAGCGGTTCTGGCGTCACCCTTTCGGGATGACCTGGTTGCCGACGGAACAATCCTAGAGCCCTTTGTGCTGATGGCGCAGAATAAAGTTAAAACGTTCAAACAAGAATTGATTCCGGACTACCAAAAAGAGAGTATGTTGAATACGGAATACAATAAGTTAATTGCTAGCGCCGAGATTGAATTTCAGGGAGAGTTGCTGAATTTATCACAACTTGGTAAATACTCGGTCGACACGGATCAAGAAGTCAGGCAGGCTGCGGCTCAGGCCCGGACCGCCTGGTTCGTTGAGCACGAGACCGACTTTGATCGCATCTACGACGAGCTCGTTAAGCTCCGGACTAAGATTGCCCACGAATCTGGCTTTGCTAACTTTGCCGAGATGAGTTTTGCTAACCGTGACCGGTTTGGCTATGACCAAGAGATGATCAATGACTATCGTGCGGCGATCAAGCAATACGTCACACCAGCAGTGACGAGGTTCTACCAGCGTCAGGCCAAGCGGTTTGGTAAGGATAGGCTGGACTACTTTGATCTCGGACTGGAGTTTCCAACGGGAAATGCCACTCCGAAGGGCACGCCGGCGGAGCTGGTGGCAAAAGCCAACCAGATGTATCATGAAATGTCGCCTGAAACTGGTCGTTTCTTTGACTTCATGGTGAACAATGAGACGATGGACCTTGTAACCAAAAAGGGCAAGGAAGGCGGTGGCTACTGCGAATTTATTCCGAAGTGGCACGCGCCAATTATTTTTGCCAACTTTAACGGCACGATGGGTGACGTCGATGTGCTTACGCACGAGGCGGGACACGCATTCCAAACATATATGGCGCAATGGATCAAGATGCCTGACATGCAGTTCCCAACGACTGAAGCTGCAGAGTTCTTTAGCATGAGCATGGAATTCATGGCCTATCCTTGGATGAAGCTCTTCTTCGAGGAGCAAACACCGAAATACAAGTTCAGTCATCTCGCAGGTACGATGACGTTCCTACCATACGGTGTTTTGGTTGATCACTTCCAATATGAGGTCTACACTCATCCGGAAATGACACTGGAAGAGAGGAAGTCTACTTGGCGCAAACTGGAGCAGGAATACCAGCCTTACAAGGATTATTCTGCCGATCCTGACCTTGAGCGGGGTACTTGGTGGTATCGCCAGGGCCATATTTTCGATGTGCCTTTCTACTACATCGATTATACGATTGCCCAGGTTGTGGCCCAACAGTTCTGGAAACGGCGCGAGGTTGAGCACGATGAGGCCGCTTGGAGTGATTACCTAGCAATGGCCAAGGCAGGTGGCTCAAAGACGATGATGGAATTGCTGCAGATTGGCCACTTGGCATCACCATTTGAGGGAGATACACTAAAGGAAATCACCGCGGATATTGAGGCCCAACTTAATTCAGTGTCAGAAGATGAACTGAAATAGTAGAGTTCATTAGTTACTTTGAGTAATAAAAGTAAGAGACGATAGTTATCGTTTCTTTTTTTTGCCCGTTTTTATGCTAAAATTTAGACATAACTAGAAGATTGAGGAAGAAACAGTGCGAAAATTATTTTTATTACGGGGAGCGCCTGGTTCTGGAAAATCGTCCTTCATTTCACGGCACCATTTGCAGCCGTATACTATCTCACAAGATGAAATCAGATTACTCTTTCGGAACTTAACCTACAGTTTCGATGAGCCTAGCCAGCAGTTACACCACATCATCACCCAGGAAGCAAACGCCGAAACAAGGGAACTCGTTGACCGTTTGGTAGAGGGGAAGATGGCTCGTGGTGAAACTGTCATTGTCGATGGCACGCATGTGGCGCCCGGATCAATTGAGCGGTATCAGCCACTGGCCGATAAGTATCACTACGAGCTTTTTGTGGTTGATTTAATGGAGCACAATACGCTTGAGGGACTATTATCCAGAAACGAGGTACGGGTGCAATACCACTGGGTAAAGCCCGATGTCATTAAGAAGATGTATGATTGGTACGAGGAGAGTCCAACAGTTCCGGAGGGTGTAATCTCGATTACACCAAATGCCATGGATAGTGCGCTGGCTCAACGTGAGCGCAATCTGTTTAAGTACAACAACGTCTATGCCATCCCGGATCAGGTTACAGCAACGAACTTTCCTGGGGTGCATATCAGTAACTTCTATTTCTCGTTTAATGACGATTTCTCACGGAAGTTCGGGTCATACCGTAATGTGATTAACTTGGCCAAGACGGATGCAGAATTAATTGCTGAATATAAGCTACCATTCTTTGTTTTTAAGTTTCACAACAAACATTTCTTGATTTCTGCTAAACCGCTCAGAAATGAGCTGATTGGCCCAATCAAAAAAGAGAAGGGTGTCTGGACGTACAGTACAGGGTTAGTCAACATCCTGGATTTTATGAAAGATTTTCCGCCAAACGAGAAGCAGAACGTGCATCAATTTAACCTGTCCAATATGCGCCGCGATCAAGTTCTGAAGATTTGGTAGGACCAATTCTCATAGCGAAGGAGCAAGATGACAAAATATATTGATGTAAGACATGTGAATAAGATTTACCAAATGGGCGAAACCCAGATAATTGCTAATAAGGATATCAACTTTACGATTGACCAAGGAGAGTTAACGGTGATTCTTGGTCCAAGCGGTGCTGGCAAGTCGACGATTCTCAACATTCTTGGCGGGATGGATTCACCCACGAACGGGGAGATTTATGTCGATGGAACTAATATTGCCGAAATGAACGACCGTTTGCTGACGGCGTATCGCCGGACAGATGTCGGCTTCGTATTTCAATTCTATAACCTGATTCCAAATCTCACGACATTAGAAAATGTGGAGCTGGCCTCCGCGGTCACTAGTGATGCACTCGATGTCACCACTGTTTTACAAGAGGTGGGCCTCGGCAAAAGATTGGATAACTTCCCGGCGCAATTATCGGGTGGTGAGCAACAGCGTGTGGCCATTGCGCGCGCTTTGGCAAAGAATCCGAAGCTGGTACTAGCAGATGAACCGACTGGCGCACTAGATTATGAGACTGGTAAGCAGGTTTTGAAGCTCCTGCAGGATGTGAGTCGCAAGCAGCAAAAAACAGTGATCATTATCACCCACAACTCGGCCATCGCGCCAATGGCCGATAAGGTCATCTACATTAACGACGCACAGGTAAGAAAGATTGAATTAAACGAGCACCCAGTCCCAGTAGAAGAGATTGAGTGGTAATTATGCAGAGTAAACTACAAACTAAATTGCTGTTGAGAAAGATTGCAGCTAGTCGGGGACGCTTCATTGCCATAGTTTTGATTATTCTGCTCGGCGTACTTCTGTTCGTCGGTATCAAGTCTGCCGGACCCGACTTGTACAAGAATGCACGGATCTATCTGAATACCCAACACGCGAGTGACGTTCAGTTGGTGTCCACTGCTGGTTTGACGACAAAAGATGAAGAGCTTGCCCAGCGGGTTCAGGGTGCTGTAGTCGAAGCTGAGAAGATTGTCACGACCGTTGATACGGACAGTAAGCACCTGCTGCAATTCTATTCATACTCTGCCGAGCGACAACTGAATCTGCCGCGCCTGACGAAGGGGCGGCTACCGCGGTCGGCCAACGAAGTTGTGGTTGATGATCTGGCTCGCGAAGAAAAGGAGTATCGCATTGGTGAGAACGTTAAGGTTCAAACCGATTTATTAAAGGAGCAATCATACAAAATTGTGGGGTTTGTAACTTCACCGCAGTTCGTGAACAAGCACTCTAGGCCGAGCTCTAGTCAGGGAACAGTCGACTATTTTGTCTATCTCAGACAGAACAATTTCACCCAAAGAGAGCCTAGTCAGATTAGTTTTCGCTTTAACCGCCTGGCAGCATTGAATCCATTTAAGGATGACTATCAAACCCAGGTGGCACAGGAAACTAAAAAGATTAAGCAGGTATTCTCCGGTAGGGCAGAAGCACGGCAGGATAGTCTCTTAAAGAAGATTGCCGCGCAGCTTAAGCAAATTGAACAGTCACAAAAACAGCTAACTGCCGCAAAGGCACAGATTACTGCAGCTAGTGGCGGCCGCCAGTCTACCACACCAGAGTTGACGGCACAACAACAGCAACTGGATCGGGCGTTTAGTCAGTTGAACGCTAATAAACAATCGTTGACGGATCATCCCGTTAAGTATCAGCTGAATGAGCGCACGGCTCTATCCGGTTATTCAGCCTACGGCGACTTGTCGGAACAGATTTCGGTCATCGCAGATGTCTTCCCCTTGTTCTTCTTTTTAATTGCCATTCTGATTACTTTTACCACAATGACCAGAATGGTTGAGGAGGAGCGGACCCAGATTGGTACGCTAAAGGCGCTCGGCTACCACAGGAGGGAGATTGAACGAAACTACGTGTTCTATGCGCTCATCGCTGCCGTTATTGGTATTGTTCTGGGGAGTGTGATTGGCATTACTACGCTGCCGAAAATCGTGACTAGAATGATGGCCAACATGTTCGTCTTTAAAGAGACAACAGTCACATTTGAATGGTTAACTATCTTGCTAGCGGTGCTTTTGGCCTTATTTGCCACGCTTGGCGCAGTCCTGCTAGTGACTTATCGAGAGCTCCGAGAGAAACCAGCTAACCTAATGCTCGCTAAGACGCCAAAGGTTGGTAAACGAATTCTACTGGAACGAATTAAACCACTTTGGAGCAGACTAAGTTTCAACCGTAAGGTTAGTTATCGGAATCTGTTTCGGTTCAAATCGCGGATGTGGATGGGAATCGTCGGGATTGCCGGTGGTGCAGGTCTCATATTGACCGGCTTTGGTATCAGAGACTCGATTGCGGAGACTAGCGTGAGACAGTTCGACCAGGTAATCTCCTACCGGGCGATTTCGGCTATCACCGAAAACACCGATCAGGATAAGCTAGCAAGTATTCTAGCTAAGGAGACTAAACACGAAAGCCATTTACCCGTGCACAGCGAATCGGTGACCATCAAGAACAAGAAGCAGACCATTGAGTCTGTCAATGTGATGGTCCCTACAGCAAAAGCGGATTTTGACAGATACTTGAAGGTTAACGCCAAGCTGACAAATGAAGGCGTGCTTTTGTCGCGAAAAGCCGCAAGTTTATTGCATGTTAAACGGGGTGATACGTTCAACGTAGTGAACGGTGACAACCAGACAGTACGAGTCAAGGTGGCCGCGGTGGCGGAGAATTACCTGGGCCACTTTATGTACATGACGCCATCTTATTATGAGCGGGTCATGAAGAGTAAACCAGCGGTAAATTCCTGGCTGTTGAAATACGATCAGCTCTCAGCAAATCAGGAAGATAATTTGGGTCATAAGCTGCTCGAAGATGCGCAGGTCGTGAACGTCAGCTTCGTCCGTGAGCAAAAGAAGGTACTTGACGATCAGATTGCTAACTTAGGTCCAATTGTCGCGGTATTCATCCTACTCTCCGGTCTATTAACATTCGTCGTGTTGTACAACTTGACCAACATTAACATTTCGGAGCGTATTCGTGAGTTATCCACAATCAAGGTGTTGGGCTTCTTTGACCGCGAGGTGACGATGTATATTGTGCGTGAGAATATTGTCCTAACCATCTTTGGTATCATATTAGGTGTCGCCTTTGGTAATGGCTTGTTGTGGTTCATACTACGACAAGCGATGACCGACGAAGTGATCTTCCCGTTAACAATTGGCGTGGTAGGCTATGTCACTTCGATTCTGTTAACCATCGTGTTCACTATCATCGTGATGCTCGTGACCCACAGGAAACTAAAGGGCATCGATATGATTGATGCTCTGAAATCAAATGAATAGCTAAAAAAATAGTTACGGAATTTTGAGGTATACCTCACTTCTCACAAGGTCAATTTCAAGATGAACGTCAAAAACTCTTTAACATTCAGCATAATGGTGAATTAACAGAGCAGGAAAAATGGCGCGCCATTGACAAGGTTAAGGGGTTAACTTTAGGCTCTACTGAGAAACAAGCATTGGCTGATAAACAGGCCGAGCACGATAAAAAAATAAGAGATCAAGCAAGACCAGAAGCACTTGCTGAACTCCGAAAGGGGTTTGGAAATCATGCCTAAAACTATTAGGGAACTTGCTGACGAATTGAAGGTCTCTAAACAAACTATTCAATACCACTACCAAAGACTACCAACAAAGAACCGACAAAAAGATAGTCAAGGTACAAACATGATCAGCCTTACAGCTGAAAGGATTGTTAGGGACAAGGTAGCAAAGCCTTTGGTAGCAAATACCCAACAAACAGGTAGCAAAAAAGTGACAAAGACTAGCAAAGAAAATAATGAGCTAATTGCCACTCTAAGAAGAGAAATAGAAGATTTAAAGTCTCAACGTGACAAACAGCTTGCGACCAAAGACCGACAAATAGATCATCTAACAAAATTGGTGGATCAGCAGCAACAATTACAATTAGCAACATTAGCAGATAACCGTCGATTAAAAGATCATGTACAAAAGCTAAGTGGGCAACTAACTCAAAAAACTAACGACAACTTGTCGACCGGAAATGATCTTTTTAACATCCAAGATAAAAAAAGCAAAATAGCTAAACAGAAGATTGTTAAATCTGGTAGTAATAAAGATGGCATACACACAAATAGAGCTATTAAACGTTGGTGGAAATTCTGGTAAAAGTTAATGTAAGCCTTAAGGTTTCAACTAAAGCAATTTACGAATAATTTTATTTTTGAGGTAATAAGATATAGAATGGCACTAACTTGTCGTTTAATATTCATAAAAATTATGGGGGAGTAGCTGTGATAAAAACCAAGATAACTAGTCTTGTC
>NZ_AZCV01000019.1:0-1329 GCF_001434555.1 Amylolactobacillus amylotrophicus DSM 20534 | reverse complement strand
GATAAAGTCCATATAATTGTGTAAAAGCAAAAAGGCCATATGAACGCCTCTTTACGGTACAATGTTTTTAACCACTAAAAACATACCCAGGAGGCAATCATATGACCCAAGTACATTTTACACTGGAAACAGAAGATATTCAAAGTTTAATTGACCAGTCGGTCAAAGATAATGCGGCTAAACAAATTTTACAAACTGTATTTAATCAGTTGATGGACGAGCAGCGAACAGATTATATTCAAGCCACAAACTATGAACGATCAGACGATCGAAGAAGCCAACGCAACGGCTATTATGAAAGAGAATTAACGACTCGTATTGGCTCTCTTGAGTTGAAAGTTCCCCGAACACGCGACGGTGAATTTGCACCGACTGTATTTGAGCGGTATCAACGCAATGAGAAGGCTTTGTTAGCCTCTATGTTAGAGATGTATATTTCTGGTGTCTCTACACGTAAAGTCTCTCAAATCGTTGAAGAACTATGCGGTAAATCAGTCTCTAAATCCTTTGTCTCCAGTTTAACTGCCCAGTTAGACCCTATGGTCTCTGAATGGCAAAATCGTTTTCTATCAGACAGGTCTTTCCCTTATGTTATGACAGATGTTATCTACATCAAAATCAGAGAGAATCATCGTGTCGTATCTAAAAGCTGCCATATAGCGATTGGCATATCAGAAGATGGAGAGCGTGAGATTATTGGCTTTATGATTCAAGATGAAGAAAGTGACGAAACTTGGTCTCTCTTCTTCGACTACCTCAAAACCAGAGGGTTAAGTGAAGTGGAAATGGTCATTTCCGATGCCCACAAAGGCTTAGTCAAAGCCATCAAGAAGTCATTTACAAACGCTTCATGGCAACGATGCCAGGTTCACTTTATGCGTAATATCCTCAATTGTATCCCTAAGAAAGATTCAAAACCTTTCAGAGAAGAAGTCAAAGCACTCTTCAAATTTACGGATATTGAAACGGCTCGCAAGGCTAAAAATACTATAGTAAGTGCCTATAGCGAACAATCAAAATACCATAAAGCCTGTGAAAAACTAGATGAAGGATTCGAAGATGCCTTTCAATACGCCGTTGTCGGTAAAGGTCAATCGAGATTAAAAAGCACGAATCTTCTTGAACGGTTAAATGAAGAAGTCAGACGCAGAGAAAAAGTTATCCGAATCTTTCCGAATCACGCCTCTGCCAATCGTTTAATCGGTGCAGTTCTTATTGACCGTCACGAAGACTGGCTAAGCTCTACCAGAAAATATATTCAATTTTAACCTATAGGTTAAAGCTTTAAAACAGTGTACTGTATTTTACACAATTTTATGGACTTGACTT
>NZ_AZCV01000018.1:0-1548 GCF_001434555.1 Amylolactobacillus amylotrophicus DSM 20534 | reverse complement strand
GACAAGACTAGTTATCTTGGTTTTTATCACAGCTACTCCCCCATAATTTTTATGAATATTAAACGACAAGTTAGTGCCATTCTATAAATATAGACCCTACACAAACATATTTTGTAAAAAGCCTTTTTTTGTTCTTTCAACAAATCTAACTTACGCTGATGAAGAGTGATAGTGTTGTCTAACTGTTTGAAAAATAACCCAATTTTTTGTTGACGACTTTTGTCTCGCACTCTTCATTATTTATCACGATGATAAAAATCTTTTGTATTAAAGAAGTCATTTAGAACCGTGTTCTCACCAATCATTGTTTCATGTAAACGAATACCATCGACATTTATCCGCGCATTACGATAATAATCATTTGTTAATTGACCCCATGATGTCTTTGACGCATCAACATTATCGAAAATACTGAAACCGCTACTCTTAAGATAAGTGTACTTTGCATTATCATTTGTATAATTTGTAAATGAGCCAATATCTGCTCCAAATGGGAAAATCAATACTGGTGTTTTACCAACAATTGGTTGTACTTCCTTTTGCCAAAGTGCAGTGTCCTTTTTGATATGATCAACACTGGCCGTAGTCATATTTATATGACCCCAGGAATGCGATGCAAACTGCCAACCTTCCTTTTTCATAGCGTTAGCAACCTTTGTCGCTTTCTTAGCTTCGCGATGTGTCTTTTTTGTATCACCATATTGACTCTTTGATGAACGATAACCTAGCACCCCATTATAACCCGTTTCAGCAATCACACCCTTTGAGCCACCGTATGAGAAATCTGGATGCTTTTTGATGAAGGTATCAATAATCGGTACCATGTCATAATCACCAATTTTCTTCTGACCATTATTGGTATATTGATTTTTAACATCACCTTGCTTATTGACGACTAATTTATCTGCAAATCCAGAATTCTTCATATACTCATAATAGTTAACATCATCCTGTGATATAATTAAAGGCTTCTTGCCTTCAGGTAATTTGACTGGTTTGAAAGTCACCTTCCCTTGTTTATCAATCGAAATGATATCTTTAAAGTTAATTAATACATAGCCATTATCATATAACTGATTCAGCATCGGCATAAATTCGTCGATGGTCGCCATATAATCTTTGTATCCCTGTGCCTGCTCAGATGAGAAAGCTTTACCAGGATCAACAATTAGTGAATGATAAAAAAGATGTGAAATTTTTGTCGGATCATCCCACGTGACCAACTTTGACTGTTGCTTATTAATACTCTTTTTTAGATGATCAACTGTTGTTCCTTTGTGCCCCGATAACACTGATTTTGCTTCTTTATATTGGTACTGTTGACTTAATGATTTTGCCTGCTTTACTGCCTTAGTTGTTTGACTATCAGTTTTTACCTGCTTTACTGTCTTAGTTGTTTGACTATCATTTTTTGTAGTCATAACATCATCATCAATATTGCCATATAACCATAAGCCTGCCCCCAAAATCAACCCAATGACGACAAGACTAGTTATCTTGGTTTTTATCACAGCTACTCCCCCATAATTTTTATGAATATTAAACGAC
>NZ_AZCV01000017.1:0-1750 GCF_001434555.1 Amylolactobacillus amylotrophicus DSM 20534 | reverse complement strand
TTGAGAGTAAACCTCTCAAAACTAAACAAAGTTTCTCGTGTGCTTTTGTCGCGTGGCTTCCACGTATTCCTACGCTTCTTCCCACTCGCTTCCTTAGAAAGGAGGTGATCCAGCCGCAGGTTCTCCTACGGCTACCTTGTTACGACTTCACCCTAATCATCTATCCCACCTTAGACGGCTGGCTCCATTAATGGTTACCTCACCGGCTTTGGGTGTTACAAACTCTCATGGTGTGACGGGCGGTGTGTACAAGGCCCGGGAACGTATTCACCGTGGCATGCTGATCCACGATTACTAGCGATTCCAGCTTCATGTAGGCGAGTTGCAGCCTACAATCCGAACTGAGAACGGTTTTTAGAGATTCGCTTACTTTCACAAGTTCGCAACTCGTTGTACCGCCCATTGTAGCACGTGTGTAGCCCAGGTCATAAGGGGCATGATGATTTGACGTCATCCCCACCTTCCTCCGGTTTGTCACCGGCAGTCTCACTAGAGTGCCCATCTTAATGCTGGCAACTAGTAATAAGGGTTGCGCTCGTTGCGGGACTTAACCCAACATCTCACGACACGAGCTGACGACAACCATGCACCACCTGTCTTAGCGTTCCCGAAGGAAACGTCCCATCTCTGGGATTGGCGCTAGATGTCAAGACCTGGTAAGGTTCTTCGCGTTGCTTCGAATTAAACCACATGCTCCACCGCTTGTGCGGGCCCCCGTCAATTCCTTTGAGTTTCAACCTTGCGGTCGTACTCCCCAGGCGGAGTGCTTAATGCGTTAGCTCCAGCACTGAGAGGCGGAAACCTCCCAACACTTAGCACTCATCGTTTACGGCATGGACTACCAGGGTATCTAATCCTGTTCGCTACCCATGCTTTCGAGCCTCAGCGTCAGTTACAGACCAGAGAGCCGCCTTCGCCACTGGTGTTCTTCCATATATCTACGCATTCCACCGCTACACATGGAGTTCCACTCTCCTCTTCTGCACTCAAGTTATACAGTTTCTGATGCAATTCCTCGGTTGAGCCGAGGGCTTTCACATCAGACTTATACAACCGCCTGCACTCGCTTTACGCCCAATAATTCCGGATAACGCTTGCCACCTACGTATTACCGCGGCTGCTGGCACGTAGTTAGCCGTGACTTTCTGGTTGGTTACCGTCAAATAAAGTACAGTTACTTACCTTATCCTTCTTCTCCAATAACAGAGTTTTACGAGCCGAAACCCTTCTTCACTCACGCGGCGTTGCTCCATCAGACTTTCGTCCATTGTGGAAGATTCCCTACTGCTGCCTCCCGTAGGAGTTTGGGCCGTGTCTCAGTCCCAATGTGGCCGATCACTCTCTCAAGTCGGCTACGTATCATCGTCTTGGTAAGCCGTTACCTTACCAACTAACTAATACGCCGCAGGTCCATCCTTTAGTGATAGCTTTCGCCATCTTTCAAACATCTATCATGTGATAGTTGTTGTTATGCGGTATTAGCATCTGTTTCCAAATGTTATCCCCCGCTATAGGGTAGGTTACCCACGTGTTACTCACCCGTCCGCCACTCGTTCCATTGTTAATCGCTTTGGTGCAAGCACCGCTACTCTTAACCAGAACTCGTTCGACTTGCATGTATTAGGCACGCCGCCAGCGTTCATCCTGAGCCAGGATCAAACTCTCAATTTTTATCTTGAGATATTCTTCAAATAGCTCTTAGTTTTATTGTTTATTCACGAATTGACTTCGCTTAAATCTTTAGGGGTTT
>NZ_AZCV01000016.1:0-3188 GCF_001434555.1 Amylolactobacillus amylotrophicus DSM 20534 | reverse complement strand
GCACGACTAGGAATATTCAATGCGAACGAAAAAGCCGAGAACGAAGTGAGGAATCACTAAAAATATTTGTAGGTTAAGTTAAGAAGGGCGCACGGTGAATGCCTAGGCACTAGGAGCCGATGAAGGACGTGACAAACAACGAAATGCTTCGGGGAGTCGTAAGTAGATTATGATCCGGAGATGTCCGAATGGGGGAACCCAGTAACGAGAGTTACTATCGTATATTGAATACATAGGTATACGAAGGAAGACGCGGTGAACTGAAACATCTCAGTAGCTGCAGGAAGAGAAAGAAAGATCGATTTCCCAAGTAGCGGCGAGCGAACAGGAAAGAGCCCAAACCAATAAGCTTGCTTATTGGGGTTGTAGGACTGCAAGAGAGTACAAGCAGGTATAGTCGAATAAGTTGGGAAACTTAGACAGAGAAGGTGAGATCCCTGTAGACGAAATATCAACTTGACGAAGCAGGATCCTGAGTACGGCGGGACACGTGAAACCCCGTCGGAATCTGGGAGGACCATCTCCCAAGGCTAAATACTCCCTAGTGACCGATAGTGAACCAGTACCGTGAGGGAAAGGTGAAAAGCACCCCGGGAGGGGAGTGAAAGAGAACCTGAAACCGTGTGCCTACAAGTAGTCAAAGCCCGTTAAAGGGTGATGGCGTGCCTTTTGTAGAATGAACCGGCGAGTTACGTTATGATGCGAGGTTAAGACGGAAAGGTCGGAGCCGGAGCGAAAGCGAGTCTGAAGAGGGCGAGATAGTATCATGATGTAGACCCGAAACCAAGTGACCTACCCATGTCCAGGTTGAAGGTGTGGTAAAACGCACTGGAGGACCGAACCCACGTATGTTAAAAAATGCGGGGATGAGGTGTGGGTAGCGGTGAAATTCCAAACGAACTTGGAGATAGCTGGTTCTCTCCGAAATAGCTTTAGGGCTAGCCTCGGGGGAATGATAATGGAGGTAGAGCACTGTTTGGACTAGGGGCCCGTCAAGGGTTACTGAATTCAGATAAACTCCGAATGCCATGTATCAATTACCCGGGAGTCAGACTGCGAGTGATAAGATCCGTAGTCGAAAGGGAAACAGCCCAGATCACCAGTTAAGGTCCCAAAATCTATGCTAAGTGGAAAAGGAAGTGGAGTCGCGCAGACAACTAGGATGTTGGCTCAGAAGCAGCCACCATTTAAAGAGTGCGTAATAGCTCACTAGTCGAGTGGCGCTGCGCCGAAAATGTACCGGGGCTAAGCATAGTACCGAAACTGTGGATGCATGATGAAAGTCATGTGTGGTAGGAGAGCGTTCTAAGGGCGGAGAAGGTAGATCGAGAGGACTACTGGAGCGCTTAGAAGTGAGAATGCCGGTATGAGTAGCGAGAGATAAGTGAGAATCTTATCCACCGAATGACTAAGGTTTCCTGGGGAAGGCTCGTCCTCCCAGGGTTAGTCGGGACCTAAGGCGAGGCCGAAAGGCGTAGTCGATGGATAACAGGTAGAGATTCCTGTACTAAGAGTTAACGTTTGAGTAATGGAGGGACGCAGGAGGATAAGGAAAGCGTGCGGCTGGATATGCACGTCCAAGTGTCAAGTCTGAGGGTGAGTTAAATGCTTATCTTTGTCAGGACAAGATATGATGGGGAGCGAAATTAAGTAGCGAAGTTCCTGATTTCACACTGCCAAGAAAAGCTTCTAGCGAGTTAACAATTACCCGTACCGCAAACCGACACAGGTAGTCGAGGAGAGAATCCTAAGGTGAGCGAGAGAACTATCGTTAAGGAACTCGGCAAAATGACCCCGTAACTTCGGGAGAAGGGGTGCTGATAGAGATATCAGCCGCAGTGAATAGGCCCAAACAACTGTTTATCAAAAACACAGGTCTCTGCAAAATCGAAAGATGACGTATAGGGGCTGACGCCTGCCCGGTGCTGGAAGGTTAAGAGGAGATCTTAGATTCGTCGAAGGATTGAATTGAAGCCCCAGTAAACGGCGGCCGTAACTATAACGGTCCTAAGGTAGCGAAATTCCTTGTCGGGTAAGTTCCGACCCGCACGAAAGGCGTAATGATTTGGGCACTGTCTCAACGATAGACTCGGTGAAATTATAATACCCGTGAAGATGCGGGTTACCCGCGACAGGACGGAAAGACCCCATGGAGCTTTACTGTAGCTTGATATTGAGTATTTGTGAAACATGTACAGGATAGGTAGGAGCCGAAGAAGAGAGTACGCTAGTATTCTTGGAGGCGCTGGTGGGATACTACCCTTGTTTTATGAATCCTCTAACCTGCACCACTAAGCGTGGTGAGGGACAGTGTCTGGTGGGCAGTTTGACTGGGGCGGTCGCCTCCTAAAGTGTAACGGAGGCGCTCAAAGGTTCTCTCAGAATGGTTGGAAATCATTCGCAGAGTGTAAAGGTATAAGAGAGCTTGACTGCGAGAGCGACAACTCGAGCAGGTAGGAAACTAGGACTTAGTGATCTGGTGGTACCGCATGGAAGGGCCATCACTCAACGGATAAAAGCTACCCTGGGGATAACAGGCTTATCTCCCCCAAGAGTCCACATCGACGGGGAGGTTTGGCACCTCGATGTCGGCTCGTCGCATCCTGGGGCTGTAGTCGGTCCCAAGGGTTGGGCTGTTCGCCCATTAAAGCGGCACGCGAGCTGGGTTCAGAACGTCGTGAGACAGTTCGGTCCCTATCCGTCGCGGGCGTAGGAAATTTGAGAGGAGCTGTCCTTAGTACGAGAGGACCGGGATGGACATACCGCTGGTGTACCAGTTGTTCTGCCAAGGGCATCGCTGGGTAGCTATGTATGGAAGGGATAAGCGCTGAAAGCATCTAAGTGCGAAGCCCCCCTCGAGATGAGATTTCCCATTCGTAAGAAGTAAGACACCTTAAAGAATATGAGGTAGATAGGCTGGGAGTGGAAGTACAGTGATGTATGGAGCGGACCAGTACTAATCAGTCGAGGACTTAACCAAGAAGTAGCGCAAGCACAATAGGCAAACGCAAAAGGTTTTCTAGAAAAGAATCGTATTTAGTTTTGAGTGTGAGAATACTCAGAAGAAGAGTGTGGTGGCGATAGCAAGAAGGATACACCTGTTCCCATGCCGAACACAGAAGTTAAGCTTCTTAACGCCGATAGTAGTTGGTGGGAGACTGCCTGCGAGGATAGGAAGTTGCCACGCT
>NZ_AZCV01000015.1:0-3978 GCF_001434555.1 Amylolactobacillus amylotrophicus DSM 20534 | reverse complement strand
CAAGTGGATTGAGACGCCAACGGAAAGGAAGAAAACCCACCGTGACCAAAAAATCCCATAAAAACAAACAGGACAAGCTCAGTCCTACCGAAAAAGAGAGACTAATTCAAGAGAATATTCGCTTGCGTGAAGAACTTTATCATGCCCAGATGAAACTTGGAGAGCGTAAAATATCTTGTGTAAATGCATAAAAGATTTCTGAATTGTATAGAAATAGGGAATGCCTTCCCTTATGATATTTAGTAACCACAGAAAACATCACAGGAGGCATTCCCCATGAATGAACTTACCACAGAAATTATCGCTGCACTAGCCCAAAAGCAAGATTTGGACGAAGTTTTTCGTCACCACCTCGAAATTGCGATTAACCAGCTGCTTCAAACCGAATTGGCAGAGTTTTTGGGTTACGAACGCTACTCATACGCTGGGATTAACACTGGTAATAACCGCAACGGCAGTTATGAGAGCTCGTTTGATATGAAGTACGGCCAACTTAACTTAACCATTCCTCGAGATCGCAATGGCCGGTTTGAAAATCATACCTTGCCAGCCTACGGTCGGCACAGTGATAATTTAGAAACAACGGTCATTCAGTTGTATACCAAGGGAATTACCACTGCTGAAATTGCCGAACTCATTGAGAAAATGTACGGTGCTCACTACTCCAAAGCCACGGTTTCCAACATGACTAAAGCCATCAATGAACAGGTTCAAGCTTTCCAGCAACGTCGACTGGCTTCACAATATGCGACCATCTTCTTAGATGCCACTTACTTGCCGTTAAAGCGGGATACCGTTCAAAAAGAAGCCGTTCATATTGCGATTGGCATTCGTCCAGATGGTACGAAAGAAGTGCTGAACTACCAAGTGGCGCCAACGGAATCGACTGGAATCTGGACTGAACTGCTGGGAACCTTGATCAAGCAGGGCGTTAAAGATGTGCTGTTGTTTGTGGCCGATGGGTTAGTTGGTTTGGATGAAGGCTTGAATCGGCATTTTCCTAAAGCCAAACGACAACGTTGCCTGGTTCATGTTGGGCGGAATCTGATGAACAAAGTTCGCGTAAAAGACCGCAAGGCCGTGATCAGTGACTTTAAACAAGTTCATCGGGCCGCCAACCGTGAAGCAGCCGAACTGAAACTGAATGAGTTCGCCAACAACTGGCATCAGACCTATCCCAAATTAATCAAAGATCTGCTTAAAATGCCGAATTTACTCACTTTCATGGACTTTCCACCAGCTATCCGGCAATCACTATACTCCACTAACCTGATTGAGAACTTTAATAAGCATCTCAAGCGCACCACCCACCACAAAGAACAATTTCCAACGGAAGATTCACTGGATCGCTTCCTGGTTTCTCAGTTTAATGTTTATAACGAGAAGTCTCTGAAGCGGATCCACCGAGGGTTCAAAGGACTCCAGGATACCTTGGAAGCATCATTTATTTAAGTTAGATACATATTATATGTACGAAGGCATTTCATTTACACAAGATTCTTGACGCTGCCCAATATGTTGATTATATTAATAAAAAATACGTCGTTATTCGATGACTGTTGGTACGATCAATTCGAAGCGGTCTGTCAAATAGGTCAATTCAATTGGCAGTTTAACCGCTGGGTCGCCGTCAATACGTGTCGTCACGGCTTGACCAGTTGCACTCGTAATTCGTGCACTGGTTGCCGTTAGCTGTGTAATGGCCTTGGAGTTTTGCAAGTTCCCCGTTAGTGCGAACCAAATATATGGAATTACTTGCCGCCAGCCAATGTTGTTAAGTAGACTAATATGCATTTTTCCTGGAGCAGACGCGCTATAGACGTGCCCACCGACTGATTTGGTCGTTGTAATCAAACAGAACCATGTTTTTAAGGTGTGGCTTCCTTCGTGTTTGAATTGATATCGAATTGGCAGTGACTTATTGTGACCAATATGGCGAATAGCACGGTAAAGATAGCTTAATTTACCGAATCGCTGCTTCTCAGATTGTCGAACTTCATTGGAAATGTCAGCCAAATTACCGAATGTCAGTGAACTCACGACTGCCCGGCGTTGATTACAAACTAGCATGCCGACTGCTTGGGTCGCCGGCTGAGTACAAATTAGTTCGATGGCCGCTTGGGGGTCAGTTGGTAACTGGTAGCGGGTTGCAAAATTATTAACCGTTCCCATGGGAATAACACCGATACGAATATGTGCTTCAGCTTGGATTAGGGCTGTCATTGCAACGTTCAGTGTGCCATCTCCACCAATAACAATTAGTGCTGACAGTTGAGGAAGTGTTTGCTTAATTAACGCAATTGCCCGGGGGATTCCTGGTGTTGTCAGTAATCGAGACTCAATGCCGTGGTTCGATAGCGCTTGCGCGGTTTGATGGGCGACGGTTGCCGCTTGCCCATTACCCGCTTGTCCGTTATAGAAAATGCCGTAAGTTGTTGCCATGACAATCGCCTCTTGATTAAAAAATTAAGTTTATTCATCGCTTATTTAGTAAGCTTTTTATAGTCTCAGTATAGCTTGAACACTAGTTTGACTGGAAATGATATGCATCATTACTGAATTAGTCGGGTCAATGAGCATTTTGATTGCTCAATATAAATATTATAGTTATGATAATTTTAATCACACAATATCGGGATGGAGCGTGTTAACAATGGGATGGATAGGTGTTGCGATATTAGGACTAACAATAGGTATCGTTGCAAATGCGTTAGGCGCACATGGTCGGCGTCAAACGACAATTAATTTAATCGCAGGCTTATTCGGTGTACTTGGTGGCCAGCTGTCTTTTGGATGGTTCGGGCCAACAGTTGCTGGAATGACGTTGTTGCCAGTCGTGAGCGGGGCGATGATACTTATTGTGATCGGAACCGTTGCTGCCCAGGCGCTTCAGCCGCAGTAATTGTGATTAGGCATAAAAGGATTTGTTGAAGTAGCGCTTGTTAGCGCTATCAAAAGATGGAGGTGTCCGTAATGGCTAAAATTAAACGACAGACCCCTGGTTTTTGGGGTAAATTGTCACTATTGATTGCAATTGGGCAATTAGGATTGACTGTGTTTCGAGAAGTGCGGCAGTTCAAACACCGCCGCTAAAAAGGGATGACAGCATGCATTGGTTATGGGTAATGATTGTTGGCGCGGCGGTTGGTGATTTTGCAGGTGCTATCATGAGCCCCAGTCAATCGCGGGGTTGGATCGGTCACATTATTGCTGGCGTCCTTGGGGCACTCATTGGTGAAGGTGTGCTGGTGCCGATGGGGTCTGAGTTAGCCGGAATGACCGTGATACCAGCTGCAATCGGTGCAATTGCCGTCGTTCTGATAATGATGTTCGTGGTTCAGTGGGCATGGGTTCGACGGTCAAAACACAATTGAACAGTGCCAATTGACAGCCTGGCTGTTACGCTCGGCATCAAAAAATGTTAAACGGTAGATTGCAAATTTAATCCGAATTTTTGGATAAATTTGTCAGCATAACCTGATACGGTGTTTGCCAGTCGAGTATTTTAAGCGGTCGCTGGTTAATTTGGAGTAACGTCGTCGTTAAATCTTGAGCACTAATGTGCTCAAAACGAGTCCCTTTAGGATAAAAATAACGTAAATTACGATTAAAGCGTTCATTACTACCACGTTCAGCTGGAGTATAAGCATGGCAGTAATAGGTCTTAATACCATATTGTGATTCAAGTGATACTAGCCCACTAAACTCAGTGCCACGGTCCACAGTAAAGCTGTGCACCGGATCATTAAAAGTGGTTAGGAACTTAGTTAGTGCTTCATTAACAGTCGCTGTCGTCCGATCTTTTAACCGGTATGCCCAAAGGAACCGTGATTTTCGATCGATTAAAGTTAATAAAACTGCCTTACTATGCCCACGAGGACCAACGACTGTAGGTTCTGTTGCAAAGTTTTAAATCTACTATCAAATAAGGTAGAATAATAGAAAAAGATAGCAGGAGGAATGACGATGAATCATTTT
>NZ_AZCV01000014.1:0-5223 GCF_001434555.1 Amylolactobacillus amylotrophicus DSM 20534 | reverse complement strand
AAATCAAGGTATTATTGGGAATCCCAGCTTAAATCATAGATACCGTAAGGGATTTTATTCTTTATTTAAAACTTTGCAACAGAACCCCTGTGGCAATTAGTCCATTACATGATAAAGATGTTAATGCAGACGGAACAAAGAAAAAGCCGCATTATCATATAGTTTTTAATTACAAGGGCAATAAATCATTTGAACAAATGGACGAAATGGCAAGAGCTTTAAGGGCACCGATTCCTGAAAGAATAAGTGGTTTAACTGGTGCTGTTAGATATTTAACGCATATGGATAATCCTGAAAAGTATCAATACGATAATACAGAAATACAAGTGTTTGGTGGATTTGACCTTGAAAGTTGTTTAGCGTTATCTACTGGTGATAAAAGACAAGCGTTAAAAGAAATGCTTGGTTTTATTTCGGATAACAATATTATGCATTTAAAAGATTTTGCTGATTATTGTATGTCTGACCGAGCTCCTGCTGGTTGGTTCGAATTGCTAACAGAGAGGAATACTCTTTTTATAAAAGAGTACATAAAATCGAATTGGCAAAAAGAAAACCAAGTTTATAAAGAGTGAGGAATTAAATAAAAAATATGCCCCCTGCTGAAAAGCCAAGGGGGTTATTTTTTTGTGTTTTAAGAGTTGGATTACATGAGCCAACTCTTTGTTTTTTGTATCAGCTAATTGCACCATAAGGGTGCGCTGATACTCGGCTCAAAAGAGCCGAATAAGCCGTCTGCAAGACCCCTAGGCGAGCCCACCTTTACGAAGTAAAGTATAGTGGGTTATACTTTACATGGAAGCTGTCCCGAAGTTAGGAGTGTTTATATGTCATTTGTAGTGGCGAGAATGCAGAAGGTAAAATCAGGAAATTTAGTTGGGGTAGGTAATCATAATCAGAGAAATACAGACAATCATTCCAACAAAGATATTGATGTTGAACGGTCACATTTAAATTATGATTTGGTCAATCGGACAGAAAATTATAAACGAGATATTGAGCAATTTATTAACGACAACAAATCAAGTAGTCGTGCTGTCAGAAAAGATGCTGTATTAATAAACGAATGGATCATAACTTCTGACAACCAATTTTTTAAAGATAAAGATAGTAAAGAAATTAAAGATTATTTTGAAGTTGCTAAATCATATTTTTCAGAAAAATTTGGTGATGAGAATATCCGCTATGCTCAAGTTCACTTAGACGAAACGACACCGCATATGCACTTAGGAATTGTGCCGTTTAATGACGAACACAAGCTATCAGCAAAGACTGTTTTTAATCGTCAAGCCTTACAAGCGGTACAAGACGAATTGCCAAAGTATTTAAATGAGCGTGGTTTTGAGCTTGAACGTGGCGAAAAAGGGTCAGAGCGTAAAAATTTAACAGTGCCTGAATATAAAAAGGCAAAGGATGAATTAAAAGAGCTGACTACCACGCTGGAACAGCGGAAGTCAGAAGTTTTAGCGTTATCGAACGATAAAACACCAACAATCAAGAAAGAAAGTTTAGATTTAAAAGACGAAACGAAAACGGTCAAAGTACCAAGTGGCGAAACCATTGGTATTGGTAAGTTGCGACATGAATTTACGAAAAATGAAGAACGAAAAACAGGAAATGTGATTATCCCTGAAGATAAATTAAATGCCTTAATACAAGGCTATGAAGATTTATATAAATCGAATGAGAAACTAAAGAAATATGCGGAAACTGATTTACCTAAGCGGATTGACTATGTAAAAGAAAAATACAAGGAAGTAGTGCGTGATTTCAACGATTTAGCAGATAGATATAATAATAATCTAGAGAAAATTGATTCGTTGGAGAAAGAGAATAAATCGCTTAAAAACGAAATTAAGGGCATTTACAAAGGGTTTAAAGAGTACTTTAAAGATTCTAAGCAAGTTACAACTGAACAGGTTAAAACGCTTGTTAGTGGCGTTTTAGACAAAGTAAAAGAATTTGTAAAAGGTGGAGAATTTGAAAAAATTCATAGAAATGAAACTCAAACACGAGATAGAGATGAATTAAGTCGTTAGAAGCTCATATTTGCGTTCTAAGACGTTTTAAATCAATTCGAGTATATTTACACGTGATTATTACTTTTCGTCGGCATAAGCGTTTAAAATGGCTATAAATAATAAAGACAAGGGCGAACAACGTGAGCAACGTTTACCCTTGTCTTTTTATTTTAGGCATTTAGCTTTTGCTGAGCGACGAAAAGTAATTACGTGATAAAGCTACTTTTCAGAGGCATGATCAAACGCATTGCGTTTGTCAGGGGTGGGCGGAAGCCCACGGTTTTTAAAAGGGTTTTTGCGGAGCAAAATACCCTTTTCTTCTTATCTTGATACTATTAGGGGTCCCGAGCGCCTACGAGGAATTTGTATCGATAAGAAATAGATTTAAAAATTTCGCTGTTATTTTGTACATTTAACTTGACGGTGACATCTCTCTATTGTGAGTTATTAGTGGTACAGTTTTCAACCGTTTTAATTATAAAAAAGTGGTGCATTTTTAAATTGGCACAAACAGGTAACGGTTATTGCAGGTGTATTTCTTATCTATGGGTTTAACATGGATTTTATCATTAAAATCATGAGTATTGTCCGAGAGTGATTGGTCTTGCGTATGGTTAACCCTAAAGTTATGGAAATAAGACTTAGAAGCAAACTTAAGAGTGTGTTGATAGTGCATTATCTTAAAATTTTGTATAATAGGAATTGAAGTTAAATTAGATGCTAAAAATTTGTAATTAAGAAGGAGGGATTCGTCATGTTGGTATTCAAAATGCGTAATGTAGATAAAACATCTACTGTTTTGAAACAGACTAAAAACAGTGATTACGCAGATAAATAAATACGTTAGATTAATTCCTACCAGTGACTAATCTTATGACTTTTTAAACAGATAACTAAAATTACAAACAAATCATTTAACTTCTGTATTTATTTACAGATGTAATCACTTCAGGAGTGATTACATGAACAAAAATATAAAATATTCTCAAAACTTTTTAACGAGTGAAAAAGTACTCAACCAAATAATAAAACAATTGAATTTAAAAGAAACCGATACCGTTTACGAAATTGGAACAGGTAAAGGGCATTTAACGACGAAACTGGCTAAAATAAGTAAACAGGTAACGTCTATTGAATTAGACAGTCATCTATTCAACTTATCGTCAGAAAAATTAAAACTGAACATTCGTGTCACTTTAATTCACCAAGATATTCTACAGTTTCAATTCCCTAACAAACAGAGGTATAAAATTGTTGGGAATATTCCTTACCATTTAAGCACACAAATTATTAAAAAAGTGGTTTTTGAAAGCCATGCGTCTGACATCTATCTGATTGTTGAAGAAGGATTCTACAAGCGTACCTTGGATATTCACCGAACACTAGGGTTGCTCTTGCACACTCAAGTCTCGATTCAGCAATTGCTTAAGCTGCCAGCGGAATGCTTTCATCCTAAACCAAAAGTAAACAGTGTCTTAATAAAACTTACCCGCCATACCACAGATGTTCCAGATAAATATTGGAAGCTATATACGTACTTTGTTTCAAAATGGGTCAATCGAGAATATCGTCAACTGTTTACTAAAAATCAGTTTCATCAAGCAATGAAACACGCCAAAGTAAACAATTTAAGTACCGTTACTTATGAGCAAGTATTGTCTATTTTTAATAGTTATCTATTATTTAACGGGAGGAAATAATTCTATGAGTCGCTTTTGTAAATTTGGAAAGTTACACGTTACTAAAGGGAATGTAGATAAATTATTATGAAGATTTATATAAATCGAATGAGCAACTAAAAAAATATGCAGAAACAGATTTACCAAAAAGAATTGATTACGTAAAAGGCAAATACAAAGAGGTAGTGCGTGATTACAATGATTTGGCAGATAGATTTAATAATAATTTAGAGAAAATTGATTCGTTGGAGAAAGAGAATAAATCGCTTAAAAACGAAATTAAGGGCATTTACAGAGGTTTTAATCAGTTTATGGAAAATACCCTTGGTGCAACTGTTGGACAAGCTAAAAAGCTCATGAATAACCTTGTGAGCGAAATTAAAGAGTTTGTAAAAGGTGGAGAGTTTGAAAAAATTCATAGAAATGAAACTCGAACACGAGATAGAGATGAATTAAGTCGTTAGAAGCTCATATTTGCGTTTTAAGGCGTTTTAAATCAATTCGAGTATATTTATACCTGTTTGGTCTTTTCGTCGGCATAAGCGTTAAAAATGGCAATAGAAAAAGCAGCAAGGGCGAACGTAGTGAGTGCATTTACCCTTGCAGCTTTTTTTGTTGTCATTTAGCTTTTGCATAGACGACGGAAAGCCAACAGGTGTGAATGTTTAGCTACTTTTCAGAGGCATGATCAAACGCATTGCGTTTGTGGGTGTGGGCAACGCCCGCGGTTTTATTAGTTTTTAGGAATTGGGAAGCAAACTGGGGGGAGATTTTGAAAAAATCGACCAACTCATGGGGGCACTACGACACCCCCCATGTGTCCATTGTCCATTGTCCAAATAGATAAAAAGATTAAATGTCTTGTAAATACCTTTATATGAACGTTTTAAGCACCTATTTCGAGGTGAAAAAAAGTTTTTTGTAAAATCTTGTATTCCTGTCGTATGTATAATATAATTACAGTGTAAAAGAGATTTTGAAGAGAATTGAGGTGTATTTTGTGGTTGAAGTTGAGAAGAAAAAAGTGACTTTATCTTTACCTGTTGAATCGAATGACAAACTAGAAAAAATGGCACAAAAATATGGAATGACTAAATCAGGTTTGGTTACATTTTTAATTAATCAAGCTGATGATAAGGGGACTATTTTTAAATAAAAAAAGCCCTGCTAGGAAGATAGCAAGGGCTCGCAAGATTTGGTTTTCTTTGATTTCGCAACTCAAGTTTATCAAATTTTCCCTTGTTTTCCTAGTAGAGTAACTAGGAAGGTGTAGAAAAATATGGAAAATGAAAATAGAACAGATTGGACATTGCCTAGAAAGAATTTAAATCCAAAAACTAAACAGCCTTATAAGCGAGGTCGTAACTGGTGGATTGTTGTTTATCCTGAAAGTTTGCCAGAGAATTGGAAAGAGATTATTTCAACTGAACCTGTGGCGGTTCTGTTGCAAAGTTTTAAATCTACTATCAAATAAGGTAGAATAATAGAAAAAGATAGCAGGAGGAATGACGATGAATCATTTT
>NZ_AZCV01000013.1:5610-6582 GCF_001434555.1 Amylolactobacillus amylotrophicus DSM 20534 | reverse complement strand
TGCCACCTCAATTTTTAAATCAGTTGAATATTTAGTCATAGAAAATACCCCATAATTGTTAGATTATTTGTCTAACAATTATGGGGTACTTCAAGCTAAGGCGGTTATTTTTTTGCTGACTTTTGATCAGCCCAACAATTAATGCGATTAAGGCCACGATAAAAGTACCGAAAGCCAGCATTAATTGTAAAGCGTCCGACACGGACACTTAGGCTACTCCTTTCGTTAGGATTTATGGGCTTTAAAGGTTTAACACCATAAGCACCACCTCCGATTGGAAATAGCCACCGCCTTAACTTCTCTACTGGATCTATTATACAGGCAGCCTAGCTCTTTAACCAAATATAAAATTAAAGAATCAGTAAGAATACTATATTTATATCTGTAAAAACAGTTTTTAACTGCTAGGTCATAATGTATAGATAAATAAAAGCAAGCACCTATGTAAAAAAGTACCTGCTTTGATTAATTGTCAAAAAAATTCCAATCTATATTTATAAAGGGTTATCTCACCAATTTAAATATTGATTAACTGATCTTCAATTGCTCAATTATTTACGTTCTAAGAAGCCTAATACAGATAAATTTGGCTAATTATCCATGTAATTTTTGTTGCAATGTATCACCAATGCCATCTACTTTCTTAGCAGCAAAGACGGTGCCACCGATGAGGACACCACCTACAATGAGCGTAGAAGCGATCATAAACTTAAATACACTTTTCAAGACGTCCATAAAATTCCCCCTTACTTTTTACTGGTTCGACCAACAACTAATGAAACAATCAGAACTAAAATAATTGCCCCGATGATCGATGGTATCAATGCCATGCCAGCTAACGAAGGACCCCAAGTGCCAAGGAGCCCTTGACCAATCCACGCACCGATTAAACCAGCTACAATGTTTGCAATCCAGCCCATAGCAGCACCACGGTTAGTGATTGCGCCAGCAATGGCACCAATGATTGCCCCG
>NZ_AZCV01000013.1:0-5347 GCF_001434555.1 Amylolactobacillus amylotrophicus DSM 20534 | reverse complement strand
ATTAAACCAGCTACAATGTTTGCAATCCAGCCCATAGCAGCACCACGGTTAGTGATTGCGCCAGCAATGGCACCAATGATTGCCCCAACGATTAATGACCAAATAAGTCCCATATTTACTCACTCCCTTACTTTTTACTGGTTCGACCAACAACTAATGAAACAATCAGAACTAAAATAATTGCCCCGATGATCGATGGTATCAATGCCATGCCAGCTAACGAAGGACCCCAAGTGCCAAGGAGCCCTTGACCAATCCACGCACCGATTAAACCAGCTACAATGTTTGCAATCCAGCCCATAGCAGCACCACGGTTAGTGATTGCGCCAGCAATGGCACCAATGATTGCCCCGACGATTAATGACCATATAAGTCCCATATTTACTCACTCCCTTACTTAACACGACTAGATTTATTGTCAGACGTTACTTTATCAACGCTGTCACCTAATGTTTCCTTCGATTTCTTTGCGCCCTTACTGACGGCTTCCTTCGTTTTGTCTGTGGCATCGCTCACGCGATCTTGCAGAGAAGTCGAATCTTTTTCATATTGCTCCTTTGTCTTGACATCAACAACATTCACATTTACCTCAATTACTTCTAATTCGGTCATATTCTTTACTTCCCGAACGATAACATTTTTGATCTTGTCATACAGTTTAGAAATATCAATGCCGTATTCAGCAACAATGTCGAGATCCACTGCAACCTGCTTTTTTCCAACCTCTACATCAATTCCTGATGTGACATCTGAAGTATTAACTAGTTTTTCAGCAACATTTGCGAAAAAGCCGCCATCTACGGTTAATAAGCCATCTACTTCAGAAAGTGCGATACCAATGATCTTTTGAATAACCTTATCATCAAATGTTAAATTACCTTTAACACCAGACTTTTCGTTAGTTGTTGTTTTCTCACTTGGCGTTCCATTCTGCATAATTTTTCCTCCTTATAATTCAAACAGTTATTTAAAAACATTTGTTAAGATACCAGTTTTTTGAATATAATAACCCGCGGTAATCCCGATTGCCATAAAAATCAAAACAAAAAGCGTCTTGAAAAATCCAAAAGTGATGATAAGGACCGCTAAGAGCAATCCCATAATTCCACCAATTAGTGGCCAAAAATAGGCTTTAATGAGTTCGGTCACGATATCACCTCCTAGACAACTCGAGATTTATGCACATTAGCGTCCAACTCATTAAAATCAACGAGTCTGATTTTAATTTTTTTCTGTTCAGAAATTCCAAGACAAATACGCAAATCTTTTTTTAATTGATTAAGAAAATTTGCAGTCTGTTGCTTGGCATTGACTGAATTTAGTAGATCACCCGATATTTTAAGTGTGATCCCTTTTCGTGATAACTTAGATGATACCTTGGGGTTGCCAATAAAGGGTTCATGTTGAAGTGCTGAAAGCGCAAAATGTTCAATAGCTTTCTTACTGATGGTCACTTGACCATCAGACTTCTGATGAAGATATAATGATTGTGACCGTGGCCAAAAAAGTGTGATAAGCAAAAAAATAATTAACAGTACCGCCAGAATTACTCCACTCCAAAAGAGGTATATCGGTTCGTACTGCTCCAACCAACCAAGCTTTAATGACATGGGTGTACTAGTACCAATGGCCGTTGACCAATTTTTAAAGACAAGAACTATGGATAAAGGAAATGCAAGGATAATAACAACTACTATTAATGCCTTAAATATAAATCGCAAATCATCACCACCTTTACCATAATTATAGCAGGACAGTTGTGATGATGGAATTATATGCTCTTATAAGGAACCAATTAATATTTTTGTTTGACTAAACCAATCTAGCCACTAGGGTATACTTGATTGTCCTTTTTAGTAAGTATTGATTTTTTGTGGTATACTGGGATTAGAAAATAGGACATTTAAGTTGGGCAAAATTAGAGTGGAGGTGTCAAAAATGAAATATATTATAGATGCAATCATAAGGGGAATTATTCCCTTTGTAATTATGAGCGGAATATCTTTAATAATGGTTTATCAGAAGTTGAACTCATTTCAAATAAAAAGTACTTTCCTAGTAGGAATAATTATTACATTAGTTTCAGCTGCTAGCGTGATTTATGAGATTGATAATTTAACTTTAACACAGCAATCTATTATTCACTTTTTTGTAATGCTGATAACAGTTTTTCCTTGTTTGATAATTAGTGGGTGGTTTCCATTGTCAAATATCTTTGATTTCTTAAAGTTATTGGCGATCTTCTTGGTAGTTGGCGTTGTTTTATGGATAATTTCATTTTTTATTTTTGGAAAGCTACTAAATAAGTAAGTTTAGCTTATATATTTGCTTGTGGAATTTAAAAAAACTTTTTTTAAAAAAGGAAAGATATTAATGACTAAAATAGGGTATGCACGAGTAAGTAGCAAAGAACAGAACTTAGATCGGCAATTACAAGCGTTACAGGGCGTTTCTAAGGTCTTTTCAGACAAAGCAAGCGGTCAATCGGTCGAACGCCCACAATTACAAGCTATGCTTAACTATATTCGTGAAGGGGATATTGTTATTGTTACTGAATTAGATCGATTAGGACGAAATAATAAAGAATTAACAGAATTGATGAATCAAATTCAAATTAAGGGGGCAACCCTGGAAGTATTGAACCTTCCTTCCATGACAGGGATTGAAGATGAAAATTTAAGGCGTTTGATTAATAATTTAGTGATTGAATTATATAAGTATCAAGCTGAATCTGAACGTAAACGTATTAAAGAACGACAAGCCCAAGGAATTGAAATAGCTAAGTCAAAAGGAAAATTCAAGGGTCGTCAGCATAAATTTAAAGAAAATGATCCACGTTTAAAACATGCTTTTGATTTATTTTTGAATGGTTTATCCGATAAAGAAGTTGAAGAACAAACTGGAATTAATCGCCGAACGTTTAGAAGGTATCGATCAAGATATAACGTGACAGTAGATCAAAGAAAAAACAATGAAAAGAGGGATAGTTAATGAGTACGGTTATTTTAGCTGAAAAGCCAAGCCAGGCATTAGCCTACGCAAGTGCTTTAAAACAAAGCACCTAAATTGGTTATTGAAAGTAAGCCAAAGCTACCGTTTCCCCAAAAACAGGACATAGAAAAACAGGACATTCAAAACCAAGACATCTTTATTACTAACAGTTCTAATATTTAAAACAAAAAGAATCGTCCGACCTTGTCGGCTGAAAGACTGAATGATTGAAAGAGATAAAATAAACTCTATAACTTTTTATCTGCCTCTAAAAGCTTTTAATGCTTCTTCTAGCTCCTCATCAACGATATGGGTGTAAATCTGTGTAGAAGATATATCAGCATGTCCTAGAGCCTTCTGGACGATTCTAAGGTTCTTTGTTTCCCTTAATAGATCGCTTGCAAAGGTATGTCGCAAACTATGGGTCGTAATGTGCTTCTTTATTCCTGCCTTGTCTGAATAGGTCTTAATCATGCTTCTAACAGCTTTTCCATCAAGTGAATGTAAAGTCCTTGTAGTAAAGACTAAATCGCTCCTACCCCACTCTTTAAACTGCCTTTGTTTCCATTTCCCTAACATACTAAGGGTTTCTTCATTTAGCCAGAGGATTCGATCTTTCAATCCTTTTCCTTCAACTACTTTTAATTGTCCCGTCATTAGATCTATATCATTCCATTTAAGGTTTGTTAGTTCTGCCAATCTTAACCCTGTATTTAAAAGAAGCTGAATCATTGTTTGATTTCTTTGAGGTGTAATGTATCTTAAATTAAACTGATTTAGTAACCTTTCTTGTTCATCTAATGAAAATATCTTGGGTACTGAAGTCTTTTTCAACATCGGATACTTCAATGCCGTGTTGGTAAAGGTCTTCCAAGTAACGATAGCCATCAACTAAGTGTGCGAGGCGTTCTGGGGTTGTTTTGTCCCATTCACCAGGCCAGTCTTGAATCTTAGTGTTTTCGGCCATTTCTTTTAAGGTGGAGTAAGGACTGCCATCAAGCGCAATCAGCCGTTCAGAAATGACATCGAGTTGGCTGTCAATTTCTTCCATGAACTCATCCATCAAGGGGTGCAACTTCAAAAAGTTGGGTCCACGCATGTACCAATGCGTCTGATGGATAATCATTGACATCTGGCTCAAATCGGCAACGAGTTGATTTAATACTGCTTTGGTTTTCGTATATTTCATTAGATTGGTCTCCTTTCGATATGGTTATTATAACTTAGTGGTAGCTTAATCTGAAACGTTATACACTGGCAAATTAAGTTATTTATAGCCCGTAGAATTAAGTCGTTTTGAAAAGATGGAGACGTTATATGGAAGATTGTAAAATTAATCTACAATTGAATTTTATTTACCTTATGAAGATGTTCAAAACGCGTTAAAGGAAAGTGCGCAAACCCCTTTATACGTAGAAAGGATGAATGGGTAGTGGGTAACAATGAGTGTAAATTAAATAAGGCACAAAAAAGGATGCTTAAGGATAAAGAAATATATAATCATTTCAATTTAGAAAATATTTCCAGTTCCATCAAAACGGAGCTAAACAAGATAGTGCATGACATCGATGACTAATACTTTAACACCAAACAGAAAGGGGCTATGAATATATAGGGTCTATACTAGATAATGGACCCTATTTATTGAAATGGGAGAGTAATTTTTTCAAAGAAAAGGGGGTAAAAACTATGATTAAAAAAGGCATTACAAGAGTAATAATAAAAGTAATGAATTCTTGGAGTTCAATTTTTTCAACGTTACCAGGGTAACTTTTGGGAATCGGAATTAAAAAGTCGAGGAAGATTGGTAAATATACAATGCTATTAACTATTACAACACTACTTATTCCGATTACGTAATGAACCATAGAAAAAGTTAGGACTTGATTGTGTCTGAAGTATTTTTTTTGAGCCTGCTGTACAGTTTTTTTCCTAGTTACAATGTCATGCCTTGCAGCGTTGAATAGGAGTGAAAAGCCTATTAATGCAACAATTATTAATATAAAGCCGAATGAATTGGTAACTCCAACTTCTGAAGTGAAATTTAGAAAAAAAGGGCCCAAATATTTGGAGATGAACCAACTAGATAAAATTGAAATAATAATTGTAAGAATGTTTTTAAAATAGCCATTTTCAATGATAGTATCATTTATATGGTCACATAAATATAAAAAATCAATTGTTATGAGAAAAAAAACAACTAATATTACGATTAACCATGAGTACAAGGCTGATTTAGCACCTCTTTCTATTTTTTAGATAAAAGTAAAGGTTCTGTTGCAAAGTTTTAAATAAAGAATAAAATCCCTTACGGTATCTATGATTTAAGCTGGGATTCCCAATAATACCTTGATTT
>NZ_AZCV01000012.1:10496-11546 GCF_001434555.1 Amylolactobacillus amylotrophicus DSM 20534 | reverse complement strand
CATGCCGAACACAGAAGTTAAGCTTCTTAACGCCGATAGTAGTTGGTGGGAGACTGCCTGCGAGGATAGGAAGTTGCCACGCTTTTCAAAATGGAGGATTAGCTCAGCTGGGAGAGCGTCTGCCTTACAAGCAGAGGGTCACAGGTTCGAACCCTGTATCCTCCATTGAGTCGCTAGCTCAGTTGGTAGAGCATTGGACTTTTAATCCAAGGGTCGAGAGTTCGAGCCTCTCGCGACTCATTTGGTACTATATGCTGCGGGTGTGGCGGAATTGGCAGACGCGCTAGATTTAGGTTCTAGTGTCTTATGACGTGGGGGTTCAAGTCCCTTCACCCGTATTGGCGATAGCCAAATGATATTTACAATGTTAATATTGCATTGATGCCGACTTAGCTCAGTTGGTAGAGCATCTGATTTGTAATCAGGGGGTCGGGCGTTCAAATCGTCTAGTCGGCATTATGCGGAAGTAGTTCAGTGGTAGAACATCAGCTTGCCATGCTGGGGGTCGCGGGTTCGAATCCCGTCTTCCGCTTTAATAATATGCCGGGGTGGCGGAACTGGCAGACGCACAGGACTTAAAATCCTGCGGTGAGTGATCACCGTACCGGTTCGATTCCGGTCCTCGGCATTATTATTAAACGCACCCATAGCGCAACTGGATAGAGTGTCTGACTACGAATCAGAAGGTTGTAGGTTCGACTCCTACTGGGTGCATAGAAAGTTTTAACTTTCTTATTTTTTTCCTAATATGTAATGGTTATAAGATTTTCTTTTATAACGGGAAGTGGCTCAGCTTGGTAGAGCACCTGGTTTGGGACCAGGGGGTCGCAGGTTCGAATCCTGTCTTCCCGATTGTAATTCATTACATATTTTGGCGGTGTAGCTCAGCTGGCTAGAGCGTCCGGTTCATACCCGGGAGGTCGGGGGTTCGATCCCCTTCGCCGCTATTGGTAGCTTGGACCTTTAGCTCAGTTGGTTAGAGCAGACGGCTCATAACCGTCCGGTCGTAGGTTCGAGTCCTACAAGGTCCATACGGATCTGCATTTTTTA
>NZ_AZCV01000012.1:0-10486 GCF_001434555.1 Amylolactobacillus amylotrophicus DSM 20534 | reverse complement strand
TACGGACCGTTTGGCTCGGTAGCTCAGTTGGTAGAGCAATGGATTGAAGCTCCATGTGTCGGCAGTTCGATTCTGTCCCGCGCCATAGTTTAATGAATATGCGGGTGTAGTTTAGTGGTAAAACGACAGCCTTCCAAGCTGTAGTCGCGAGTCCGATTCTCGTCACCCGCTTTTATGGGCCTATAGCTCAGCTGGTTAGAGCGCACGCCTGATAAGCGTGAGGTCGATGGTTCGAGTCCATTTAGGCCCATTTTGGAGAAGTACTCAAGTGGCTGAAGAGGCGCCCCTGCTAAGGGTGTAGGTTGCGTAAGCGGCGCGAGGGTTCAAATCCCTCCTTCTCCGTACGGCAAAGTGCCGGTAGGTTCCAGAGATATAGACGGCCCGTTGGTCAAGTGGTTAAGACACCGCCCTTTCACGGCGGTATCATGGGTTCAAATCCCGTACGGGTCATTACGCCAGTTGGTGTATTATAATTATTTTCAGCTATGGAGGATTACCCAAGTCCGGCTGAAGGGAACGGTCTTGAAAACCGTCAGGCGGGTCATACCGCGCGTGGGTTCGAATCCCACATCCTCCTTTTATACCTTATCGCGGGATGGAGCAGTCTGGTAGCTCGTCGGGCTCATAACCCGAAGGTCATAGGTTCAAATCCTATTCCCGCAATTTGGTCCGTTGGTCTAGTTGGTTAGGACGCCTGCCTGTCACGCAGGAGATCACGAGTTCGAGTCTCGTACGGACCGTTTGGCTCGGTAGCTCAGTTGGTAGAGCAATGGATTGAAGCTCCATGTGTCGGCAGTTCGATTCTGTCCCGCGCCATTTGGAGGAGTAGCGAAGTGGCTAAACGCGGCGGACTGTAAATCCGCTCCTTCGGGTTCGGTGGTTCGAATCCACTCTCCTCCATTCATTTAGGGATATAGTTTAAAGGTAGAACTACGGTCTCCAAAACCGTCAGTGTGGGTTCAATTCCTACTATCCCTGTTTACCATTATGGCGGTATTGGTGAAGTGGTTAACACACCGGTTTGTGGATCCGGCACGCGTGGGTTCGATCCCCACATACCGCCCTTCATTGGGTTATAGCCAAGCGGTAAGGCAACGGACTTTGACTCCGTTATGCGATGGTTCGAATCCATCTAACCCAATTTCTAATTTAATATGGCGGTATAGCCAAGTGGTAAGGCAGAGGTCTGCAAAACCTTCATCGTCGGTTCGAATCCGATTACCGCCTTTGCCATGTAGTTGAATTAGGTAATTTTTGCCGGTGTGGCGGAATTGGCAGACGCGCCAGACTCAAAATCTGGTGCCCTTACGGGCGTATCGGTTCGACCCCGATCATCGGTACTTTGTAGGTTTTCTTAGTAAAACTTCGTTAATCTAAAAACCTTGTAAGTTGTTGATACAGCAACGTTTACAAGGTTTTTTATATTTGCTGGAGTTTCTTCGTAAAACTATGTTTTTCTGATTCAGTCGGGAAGTAGTCGGGAAGCGGCCGGGAAATGGTTATGAAAAAGCTTTATATTGATCTAGTAAAACCTGGCTGACAAGTTCGTTTTGTTGTCTATCCATTTCGTCTAAAATGTGTGCATACTTATTTAGAGTAATTTGAATATTTTGGTGCCCTAGTCTTTTGGACAGGGCCTTGATATTCATGCCGTGATTTATACAGTATCAATCTACCACTGTGAGTGGATTAACTTGTGAGAGTTCATTTTTTGCGCGAGATTAAACTTGGACCACTGTGCTTATTTGTTCTATTTATATAGATGGTGTAAAGTATCAGCCTCTAACACCCAGTTTTAAATAATTCATAATCAATCTTCATGCCAACTACTACTATTGAAATAGGAAGTAGAAGCCTGTCTCAAAGCGAGCTTTGTGTTAAATATGAAATATAGTCTGAATTGATAAATGATTTTGAGATTTCATTTGTCGCTTGGCGGTTGCTTCAAAAGTGATCTGGTACTTCATAGATACTTAATAAGTATTTTTTGGGACTAATTTGGTCTGTAACGCCAAAAAATCAAAAAATAACACCTATAATAGTTCATGTTTTACCGCGAAAAATTTTAAAATGCCTACTGTACATGCAACTAATTGATGAACTTGGCTCGATCAGTGCGATAAAAAGTGATAGGTGAATCAAATTCTGTCGAAATGAAGTAGCGTTTCATGACCATAGCGCTAATAATCACACATGTCATCTCAATAAATTGCATATTGGTATATACCGATATGTTCTTGTAAACGCTATCAAACTAGACATTTACAAGCATAACGGAAGTGATTGGGTCAATCAAATCTATAAAAAACTTATATAATACCTACATTAACGCCGGTTTGGCATGTTTAATTCGTTTTCTGAAAACGATACCATTAACACATAACCTATTAACCGATTACAGTTGGAGGTGAGCAAATTGTTTGTTCATCGGTCATGGGTTGAATAATTTGTTTGTTAGAAGAAAGGAATTTGAAGATATGAATGCATTAATAGAATGGCTCAATAAGCATATCGTGCCCATTGCTGCTAAAATTGGTTTCTATTAAGTGGCTGGTAGTAAGTGGCTGGTAGCGCTCCGTGATGCTTTTATTTCCATTATGCCTGCCACAATGGCCGGTGCTGTTGCCACATTGTTAAACGCGTTGGTTAGAGATATTCCAAATCAATTTGGTTGGAATGGCTTTGTGGATGCAATGCAACCACTTATCGGTGTCAATGCGCAGGTTTGGACGGGTTCTCTAGCAGTTCTCGGTCTGATTTTCTCATTTACATTTGGTTATCAACTCTCAGTTCAATGCAGAATTGAGCCAATCACAGGTGGTATCGTAACTTTAGGAACTTTCCTAATGACCTTGCCACAAGGTTACAAAGTACAACTCACAGAATCTTTGTCCAAGAAGTCAATGGACATCATCACGGCTAGTGGTGCCACAGTAGATAAGGCAAGTATTAGTGGTTGGGGTTTCTTCAACTTTAACTAGTTCTTTGGTGCTGCAGGTTTCTTCACTGTCATGATTATGGGTGGCTTAGCGGCTGCAATCTATATTTGGTTGATGCACAAAAACATCACTATTAGGATGCCAGACTCTGTTCCACCAGCAATTTCGGCAGCATTTACCGGTATTATTCCTGCAACTGTTGCACTATACGTTTCCGGCCTAATCACGTGGCTTGTAACCAAGTTTGGTGCAACTACCGTGATTGAACTCATTTCAAAGACTATTCAAGAACCGTTACTTAACCTTTCACAAGGTTATGGTGCCGAATTTCTAATGACTGTTTTAGTTCAAGTATTCTGGTTCTTTGGTCTTCACGGTACAAACGTGCTTGGACCATTGCTTGACGGTATTTGGTTGACTACTCAAGTTGCCAACATCAACGCTTTTGCTCAACACAAAGATTTACCATATATGTGGACTAGAAATGCCTTTGACCTCTACGCTTGGATTGGTGGTGCATGCTCCTACTTATCGCAATCCTGATGTTCTCTAAATGTGATGATCAACTTGCTGTTGCTAAATTAGCGATTGCACCTGGGTTCTTCAACGTTAACGAGCCCGTAATGTTTGGTATGTCAATTGTGTTCGATCCAATTTACTTTGTTCCATTTATCTTGGCTCCAGTGGTGATGGTGACAGTTGCATACTTTGCAATTACAGCAGGACTAGTCAGTCCAATTAAGGTACAATTTGCATGGTCAATGCCACCCATCTTGAATGCCCTTGTTTGTACGCTTGATTGGCGAGCACCGATTCTCCAAGTTGTGAATATGGCAATTGGCTTCTTGATTTACCTACCATTTGTCAAAGCTGCAAACAGAATCAAACCAGTTGAAATAGAAGGATAAATACTAATGGAACGAAAGACTAGAAGAACACTATTACTATTAAACGGTGCATTTTTCGTGATTTTACTCAGTCCCTTTCTGAGAGGGGTGGCACTTTGGCTATATTATGGCCTACCCGTGATTGGGTTAGTACTAGCAGTCATTGCTGGTAGAATCTTCTTTCGTGAACATCGTGCAGATGTACGCAAAGTAAAAGAGCATGATAGTGATAAAATTCAATAGTAAAATAGATGTTTGACTAGTCAGTAGCTCTATCACTGGTCAAGTTTTATAAAAAAGGCGGTATCGTAATGCGTCAACTAGGCGTTTCAATTTATCCGGATCAAACAGATATTGCGGATGATAAAAAGTATTTAGATTTAGCACATAAATATGGTTTTACCAGAGTTTTTACCTCATTACTACAATTGGTGAATGATGATGGTGCGGATATCCTTGGTCAATTCAAGGAGACTGTCGCATATGCCAACTCTCTGAATTTCAAAGTTGTTGTAGATATTAATCCCGATTTGTTTCAATCACTGAACATCAAGTACGACGATCTCTCGCTCTTCTCTGACTTGGGCGTGTGGGGATTAAGGCTTGATGAGGGCTTCACTGGCTTAGAAGAGGCTCAGATGACCAGAAATCCTTACGGGTTGAAAATCGAACTGAACATCAGTGCTGGAACCAATTATGTTGATCGGATTATGGCGGGTGGCAACGCTAAGGGTGCAGCATTTGCAGCCATTAAGGCGGCAAAAGAAGGTCACTTCGAAGAACCACACGCTAAACTGAAGGAATCCGATGGCTTCATGGTTGACGCACACAATGCCCAGACGGCGATGCTCACCGCAGAAGCTCGAGGAGACCATACCGAAGTTAGCCTGCTCATGTTTCATGCACAAGACCATATTATGAACGCAATAACTTTTCGTGATTTAGCGGGAGAAATTGTATAATTGTATGAAACACGCTAGTTGTTTCGAAGTAGAAGCTCGCCTTTCTTAATTGATAGGCGATCTTTTTTTGATGTCAAAAAGCTTAAAATTAGTCTTACATTTTTGTTATGAAATTGCATCGGTCTAGGAATAACTTTATAATCATTCTTATCGGAGGTAGTACATTGAATATTGGGATTTTTACAGATACCTATTTTCCCCAAGTGAGTGGGGTGGCCACGTCGATCCAGACATTGAAAACTGGTCTTGAGAAACAAGGTCATTCCGTCTTTATTTTCACCACCACGGACCCACACATGGACAAGGCGACCGTTGAACCAAATATCTTCCGGTTTCAAAGCGTGCCGTTCGTGAGCTTTACGGACCGGCGAATTGCTATTCGTGGCTTATTTCATGCAACGCAGGTGGCGCGCGAACTGGACCTAGACATCGTTCACACCCAAACCGAGTTCTCCATGGGGCTGATTGGTAAATATGTGGCACATTCGTTGAAGATTCCGTGTGTGCACACTTTTCATACGATGTACGAGGATTATCTCCATTACGTGCTAAATGGTAAATTATTGAAGCCGGTGCATGTTAAGCAATTTGCCCGGGCCTTCATGCATAACGATGACGGAGTTGTCGCGCCTAGTAAGCTGGTTAAGCGGACGCTTGAACGTTATGGAATCAAATCGCCCATTACCGTGATTCCTACCGGTGTGGATATTTCACGCATTAATGAGAATTCGAAGAGGGATGTTCGAAAAGAGTTGGGCTTGGCAGAAGATACGCCCCTGATTCTGACTTTGAGTAGGGTTGCCGCGGAGAAGAAGATTGATCATATCTTAGATGTTTTACCGGAAATCTTGGAAACATTTCCGACGGTCAAACTGGTGGTTGCGGGTGATGGACCGGATATGGACATGCTGGTAGATCAGGTTGAGCGCCTTTCGATCGAGGACAACGTGATTTTCACCGGTAATGTTGAACACACCGATGTCGGTAATTATTATCGAATGGCGGACCTGTTTGTCTCTGCCAGTGACACCGAGGCCCAGGGACTGACTTACGTTGAGGCGATGGCAGCCGGCACAAAGAGTGTAGTTTTTAGTACTGATTACACTGAAAACCTCTTTGATACGGCTGAATTCGGCGTCACGTTCAAAAGTAAGGACCAAATGTTAACTGAGATTTTAGACTACTTAAAGATGGGACCGGGGAGAATCGATCCTGCTCTGTTAGCTGAGAAATTGGACAGCGTCTCATCCGATAGATTTGCAAGTGCCATGATAGAAAACTATCAAGAAATCATCGCCAACTTCGCATACAAAGCAAATGAAGGACAGGATATTTTTGATGATCAAAATTAATATGTTTTCTGAAGCTGACTCGGTCAAAGGTCAGGGTGTGGGTAGCGCCTATCTAGAATTAATCCGCCTCTTGAAAACTCATCTGGCGGATAAATTTGAGGTGACGATTAACCAACATCAGCGGGTTGATCTCACACACTATCACACTATTAACCCTACGTTTTACCTGAACAGTTTCAGTAAGAAGCGCGGCAGAAAGATTGGCTACGTCCACTTTCTACCCGAAACACTGGCAGGCAGTATTAAATTGCCGCAGTTTATGATGCAAATTTTCTATAAATACGTGATTTCTTTCTACAAAAGAATGGACCAGATTGTGGTGGTCAACCCAATTTTTATCGATAAATTGGTCGCTCATGGTTTGAAAAGAGAAAAAATTGCGTATATTCCAAACTTCGTCACAAAATCGGTCTTCTATGAGAAATCAGCTGAGGAAAAGCAGAAGATTAGGGCAGAGCTTGGGATTCCAGCAGACAAATTTGTAATTTTTGGAGACGGCCAGGTCCAAGAAAGAAAGGGTGTCGACGACTTTGTGAAGTTGGCCAGAAATAATCCAGAGATCCAATTCATTTGGGCCGGAGGCTTCTCTTTCGGCAAAATAACTGATGGTTATGATCATTACAAGGAGCTGGTCGACAATCCACCAGCAAATGTCATTTTCACCGGTATCATTGATCGAAACAGGCTAGTGGATTACTGCAATATATGCAACCTATTCCTCTTGCCGTCATTTGATGAACTATTTCCAATGTCTGTGCTTGAGGCGTTCAGTTGTGGCGCACCTGTATTGTTGCGTGATTTAGACCTCTACCGCGCAATTATTGACGGCTATTATCTCACCGGTGCTGATTATGCGGCGCTCGATGCCCAAATTAAAAACGTCCTGGCTCACCCAAATATTTTAGAGGAATACAAGCAAAAATCGAATGAGGCTTCATCTAAATATTCTGAGGAGAACCTAACTAGAATTTGGCAGCAATTTTATCAGGATCAGTACGATCAGGGTGTTAAATTGGGTCAAATTAGGAGATAGAATGTCGAAAAAACAAGTATTGGGTTTGCTGGCGGTTCTCGTCCTTAGTGGCGGTGTCTTCTGGTATGAGATTTCTGACCTTGATTTTGAGTCGGTTGGTCACGCATTGGCCCGATTCAATAGCAGATTTTTTCTAGTGGCTATCTTAGTCATGTTAGTTTCATTTGTGACCGACTCGCTAATCTTCTATATTCTGGAGCGGGATCGCAGATTTCCAAGAAATAAAAAATGGGCGTTTCTGCGGGTACCTGCGATGCAGGCACTCTTTAATGCGATTACGCCAATGGCATCCGGTGGGCAACCAGCACAGTTGGTCGGCCTCGTTCAGATGGGTGTGGAAGGCGGCCGAGCGACGTCTATCTTGCTGATGAAGTTTATCATCTTTCAGTTTGTTGTCCTCGTTAGTTACGTCCTGACCCTGTTTTTCGGCTTTGACTTAATGATGCAGCAATTTTCAGGCCTTGTTTTCTTAATCTTGATTGGCTTCGTCGTTCATACGATCTCAATTATTTTTTTATTGCTGGTGATGTTTAAGTATGATTGGACTAAGCGCATTGTCCGGGCAGTCTTTAATTTGCTAGGGCGCCATCTGAATCCCGACAAGGTATTGGCATGGCAAAATATCACCATTACGAAGATTGACAACTTCTATGAGGAAGGAATGCAGCTGAAGCGAGCGGGACGAAAACTTCTTTTTTCAACGATTCTGACAGTCGTTGATCGGTTGGCGTTCTACTCAGTACCGTACTTCATTTTACTTGCTGTAGGCGTGCAAGCTAATTACTTTGAAGTTCTAATATTAAACGTTATGATAACGATGATTATTTCAATAGTACCAATTCCTGGCGGTACAGGTGGCGCGGAGCTAAGCTTTAAATCATTGTTTGCGATGTTTCTAACTAATCAGAGTTCAATGGTTTTGGCAATGTTCTTATGGCGATTTGTCACATACTTTTTGGGTATGATTCTTGGCCTGATTGCCCTCGTGGCCAAGCCACGAAAGAGTTAATTTTTACTAAAAAAGGCCGCGAGTTGTCGCTTTGAGCCAATAAAAGTGTATTATTTTACAGTAGTTTAAACAAAGGAGTAACCTAATGGTTAACGTAAAGTCTCGGTTGACTAGCTCATTTATCAAGCTAGTCGATTGGCTTTTTAAAACAAAAATCGGCTTTTTCACAATTGTCGTACTTTCATTCTGGTTAAAAACTTATCTGATTTATCAGACAAAATTCAATCTCGGTGCAACTGGCGCAATGCAGCAGTTCTTGTTGCTGTTTAATCCGATCCCCACAGCCATTCTCTTATTTGGAATTGGGTTGTTCTTTAAGGGACGTAAATCGTATTGGATTATTATAGCAATCGATTTCTTGCTCTCGCTGTGGTTATTTGCCAACATCCTCTACTATCGAGAATTCTCCGATTTTCTCTCAATGTCCATTATCAAGAGTTCGGGCTCAGCCTCTGATAACCTCAGTAACAGCATTATCGGTATTCTTTTGCCAACCGACTTTCTAGCATTCCTAGATGTTGTCCTCTTAATTTTGCTAGTGTCATTCAAGCTAATTCGAATTGATAATCGCATCGTCCGACCAAGGACTAGTTTCATGGTTGTGGCGCTCTCGGGCCTGTTAATCGGGCTCAACCTTACAATGGCCCAGACTGATCGCTCTGGATTATTGACCAGAACTTTCGATAATAATTATATCGTGAAGTACCTGGGCTTAAATACCTATGCCGTCTATGATGGGGTCAAGACTGCACAGACCACTGCTGTGATGGCGAAGGCTAATGCCAGCGATCTAAAAACCGTGCAGGATTACATCGAGAAGTATCGTGCAACGCCAAATCCTGCTTATACAGGTGTTGCGAAGAATAAAAACGTTTTTGTCATCCACCTAGAGAGTTTCCAACAGTTCCTCATCAACTATAAGGTTGATGGGCAAGAAGTAACACCAAATCTTAATAAGTTAGTGGCTGACCAAAATACGCTCAGTTTTGATAACTTCTTTAATCAGGTTGGTCAGGGTAAGACTAGTGATGCGGAGATGATGCTTGAGAACTCCTTGTTTGGGTTACCTTCAGGCTCTGCAATGTCGCTCTATGGTACGGCCAACACGTTCGAAGCTGCACCGGCAATTCTGGGGCAACAAGGCTATACCACGGCGGTCATGCATGGTGGTAAGGGTTCATTTTGGAACAGGAAGAACACCTATAAGTCTTGGGGGTATGACTTTTTCTTCGATTTGGCTGACTACACGAACAAGAAGGGCTTTTATCTGAACTATGGTTTAAAGGATAAGCTCTTCCTTAAGCAGTCAAGTAAGTATATCGAGCAATTACCTCAGCCGTTTTATACCAAAATCATTACTGTGACTAATCACTATCCATACCCACTTGACAAGGAGAATCAACAGATTGTGAAGACGGATACTGGTGATTCTACTGTGGATGGCTACGTACAAACAGCACATTATCTTGATCAGGCTCTTGGTGAATTTATTCAGTATTTGAAGGATACCGGCCTGTACAACAATTCACTCATTATGATGTATGGGGATCACTACGGTATTTCTGGTAATCACAAGAAGGCGAGTGCCCAATTATTTGGCCAAAAGACGTTTGATGATTTCGATAATCTACAATTTCAACGTGTACCGTTGATTTTTCACATGCCCGGATTAAAAGGTGGGGTTAATCACACATACGGTGGAGAAATTGATGTCCTGCCGACTCTTTTGAATCTTCTTGGAGTGAACAACGAAAATACGATTCAGTTTGGTAATGATCTACTTTCCTCTGCAAATCGCCAAATTGTTGCGCAGCGGAATGGTGACTTCGTTACACCGAAGTACAGTAAGGTCTCAACTGCTTATTACTACACTCAGACGGGTAAGAAGATTAAGAAACCAACGAAAGAGGAGAAGGATGAGTTAGCGACTATCGCCAATAGCGTGACCTCAGAGTTATCTTTGTCAGATCGTGTGATTACCGGGGATTTATTGCGCTTTTATGAGCCGAAGTGGTTCAAGAAGATAGACAAATCCAAGTATTCATACACGGTCAAGGACACGCAAAAACTCCTAGAAAAGTTGGATAAAACTACGACGACTAGTTTACTAAAACAAAATAAAGGCGTCTCAACCTTTGATAAATATAAGACTGACGCGCCAGAATTAAAAGAATAGCAAATGCTGTTCTTTTTTTCTTGCATTTATAAAAAGAATCAGGTAACATAGTTCAAGTCGTCAAGAGGACAAGCGAAAGCAAGTCAAGGCGAGCTGAGCTAGAAGTTAAAAAAACTTCTTGCAAAGCA